>CAZSFA010000001.1:0-3122 GCA_964606055.1 uncultured Oceaniradius sp.
GCAGATGCCGCAACCGAAAGCGCGGTTGCCGCCAAAAGGAACTTGGCTTGTTTCACGATTCATCCTCCCTGAACTAAATCGTTATCGGAAGCCTACGATAACGATTTAGTTCACGCAATACCGGCATGGGCGTTGATTGGACTCAAAGCTGCAATTGGTGGTACAGCAGCGCGGGAAAGCCCCGAACGCGCACGCCAAGACGCGTTTTTTTTGCGCACGCGGAATTGACGCCGCCGGGAGCACGCGGCATCGGGCAAGACCCTGCGCCAACAAGAAGAAGACATGCGAGGGACGCGCATTGGTGGTCAGGCAAACGGGCAAGACGACGCCGACGCGATCCCCCGACGGCACGGACAAGCCGACCCTGAAGACCATTGCGCAGTTGAGCGGCCTGGCTGTGCCGACGGTATCGCGCGCGCTGCACGGCGCACCCGACATCGGCAAGGCAACGCGCGAGCGGGTCCGCCAGATCGCCAAGGACATCGGCTATGTGCCCAACCGGGCCGGCGTGCGCCTGCGTACCGGCAAGACCCATGTCGTGTCGCTGGTTCTGTCGACCGAGCTTGATGCCATCCACCATACCACGCAGTTGACCGCCTCGATCGCCGGCGGGCTGCGCGACACCCAGTACCACCTGATCGTCACGCCCTATTTCCCCGACGAGGACCCGATGCGCGCGGTCCGCTACATCGTCGAAACGCGCTCCGCCGACGCGCTGATCCTCAACCAGATACAGCCCGAGGACCCGCGCATCGCCTACCTTCTCGAACGCGGCATTCCGTTCGCAACGCACGGTCGCACCGTCTGGGCCGACCGGCACTCCTATTTCGACTTCGACAACGAGGTCTATGGCCGGCTTGGCGCACAGACGCTGACCGGCAGGGGGCGCAGGCGGCTGATGCTGATCGCGCCGCCGCGCACCCAGATGTACACCCAGTTCATGATCGCCGGCATCGCCGGCGCCGCCGAGACTGCGGGCGCATCGTTCGAGGTGCTCGAAGGCGTGACCAGTGATGACACCGCAGCCGACATCGAAACGGTGCTCGGTGCCCGGCTGTCGTGGGAGCCGCGGATCGACGGCATCATCTGCGGATCGGTCACCGCCGCCATCGGAGCGGTCTCGGCGATCGAAGCATCGGACATGACGGTGGGCGACGACATCGACCTGTTCGCCAAGGAACCGATGCCATTGCTCAAGCGCGTCCGCGCCTCGATCATGACCATGTCCGAGGACGTGGTGCAGGCGGGCCGGTTCCTCGCGCGCGCGGCAATCGCCGCCGCCGACGACCCCGATGCGCCGCCCATGCAGCAGCTTGCGGTGCCGACGACCGACGAGATCAACTGAGCCCGGTCAATGCCCGGCCAGCGCCGGCATGATGACCGGCGCTCGTCGGATTACCCCGGGATCATCGGCTTGGCGCGCGTCAATGTCTCGATCGCATAGACCGACGTGCAGGCCGTGATGAAGAGCGTGCGCCCGTCAGGCCCGCCAAAGCAGAAGTTCGTCGACTTCTCGGGCGTGGCGATACGCCCGATGAAGGCGCCATCGGTCGACAACACATGCACCCCGC
The DNA here is from genome assembly GCA_964606055.1 of uncultured Oceaniradius sp. GTDB lineage: Bacteria > Pseudomonadota > Alphaproteobacteria > Rhizobiales > Rhizobiaceae > Roseitalea. The sequence continues at coordinate 1,572 of CAZSFA010000001.1, forward strand.
CCGGCCCGTTGCAGAAGATGCGGCCGTCAAGATCGGTCTTCATGCCGTCGGGCACGCCTTCGCCCTCGCCCGAAATGGTGGCCCACACATCGCCACCCGAAAGGCGTCCGTCCTCGGCGACATCGAAGCAGCGGATGGTCGGCCCCCAACTGTCGTTGACGAACAGGCGACGCTCGTCATTGGAAAGGCACAGTCCGTTGGGCTGCTGGAAATCGTCGCACACCAGAACCGGTTCGCCATTGCCGTCGGGATCGATCCGGAAGACGCCCTGAAACGGCAGTTCCTGCTCCCGCACGAGCCCCAGATCCTCGCGGATACGGCCAAACGACGGGTCGGTGAACCAGAGCCGGCCCCGGCTGTCGCAGATCACGTCATTGGGCGAGTTCAGCTCCCGGCCCTGGTAACGCGCGGCGAGCACCGTGACGCGCTTGCCGCCATGGTCGTGGATGACCAGATGCGAAGAGGCATGCTCGCAACTGACGATGCGGCCCTGCCCGTCAAAGCAGTTGCCGTTGGCCTGATTGGACGGGTGGCGGAACGTCGTGATGCCGTCGGCCTGGCTCCATCGGTACTGGATGCTTTCGGCAATGTCGGAAAAGACCAGCCAATGGCCGGTCGGATGCCAGATCGGCCCTTCGGTAAAAGTGAACCCACCGGCCACCTTCGTGAGCGCGGCGCCCGGCGCCAGGACGCCCTCAATCGCGTCCTGCTCGGCCGTTGCATTATTCAGCATCAATGGTCTCCATTAGGCTCGCCAGCACCGGTCCGGGTGCCGCGCTCAAATCAAAAACATCCGGGGCAATTTCGGGGTAGATCCGCCGGATCAGCGGGTCGTGGGCGGGCAAGATGCGGCCCAGGTCGCCATCGGCTTGCTGCCAGGCCCATTGGTAGCCGGACACCATGCGCTTTGGCTGCGAAACGATATGAAAGATCGGCCGGCGTAGCACCGACTCGTAGTAGTGCGCGACATCGGAAGCCAGAACCAGCGCGCCGCGCGACGTCTCGACCGTCAGGGCCATCAGGCCATCGGCATGACCGCCGATGAGATGCCCGGTCGCGCCGGCGGCAATCGGCGCGGTGCCCTGGTGCACGATGGCGCGCCCCTCATGAACCAGTTCCACCATGCGCGTGATGTGCGCGGTCGTATAGGGCATGCCAAGTGTCGGATTGGCCATCATCGGCCCGGTGGCAAATGCCAGTTCGGCCGCCTGCACATGAACGACGGCGTTCGGAAACGCCTCAAGACATCCCGCGTGGTCGAAATGAAGATGGGTGATGACCAGCGTTTCGACGCCGGCGGGATCGATGCCGATGCCGGCCAGCATGTCGGCTGGCTCGCGCAGGATCGGCCGTCCGCGGCGCCGGCCTTCCGCGTCGTCCATGCCGGTGTCGACAACGATGACGGCGTCGTTCCGTCTCAAAACCCAGAAGTAGAAGTCCATCGGGTGCGGCGCGTCGGGATCGGTCGCCATGATGAAGCTGTCGCGCCGCGTGCGGGCAGTGTTCTCGGCATAGCGCAGCGCCAGAATCTGCCAGTTGCCGCCGGGTGCC
>CAZSFA010000001.1:3222-78633 GCA_964606055.1 uncultured Oceaniradius sp.
TCGCCTGGTGCCATGTCGCCGGGCGGGCTCATACGGTCAGGTATCGCTTCTGAAGGGCCTCGTCGCCCCGCACGTCGGCCGCAGTTCCCGAGAACCGGACCTGACCTTTCTCGAGGATGTAGACACGATCGGCCAGATCGAGAACGAAATCGAGGTTCTGCTCGGCCAGCACGATCGAAAGCCCCTGGTCGCGCAGCGCCTTGACCTGGTTGAAGACATCGCGAACCACCAGCGGCGCGAGCCCCTCGGACGGCTCGTCGAGCAGCAGGAGCGTGGGGTTGTTCATCAGGCTGCGCGCGATGGTCAGCATCTGCTGCTGGCCGCCGGACAGGTAGCCACCCTTGCGCTCCATCAACGCGGTCAGATCGGGAAAAAGGCCGCACACCTTGTCGATCGACCAGCCATCGGCGGTGGCGCGCGTGCTTGCGACATCGAGGTTTTCCCAGACCGTCAGTTCGGGGAAGATGCGGCGGTCCTCGGGCACCCACGAAAGACCGAGCTTGTTGATGTCGTTGGTGGGCAGGCGCGTCACGTCCTGGCCCCTGAAGCGAACCGAGCCGGAGGTCGGCCGGGTCAGGCCCATGATCGAGCGAAACGTCGTCGACTTGCCGACACCGTTGCGCCCCATCAGCGCAACCACCTCTCCCTCGTTCACGTCCAGCGAAACGCCGAACAGGATCTGCGACTTGCCGTAGGCGGTGTGGATGGCATCGACTTCAAGCAGCATGCGCGCCCCCGCCCAGATAGACGCGCTGAACGTCGTCATTGTCCCGCACCGCTTGCGGATCGCCGGTGGCGAGCGGCGTGCCCTGCACGAGCACGGTCAGCGTCTGCGCGATTGCGAACACGAACTCCATGTCGTGCTCGGTGAACAGGAGCGTCAGCTTCCGGTCCTCCTGGATGCGCACGATCAGATCGAGAATGTCCATGGTTTCGCCCGGCGACATGCCCGCCGTCGGTTCGTCGAGCAGCAGGATCTTGGGATCCGTTGCAAGCGCCAGCGCCAATTCGAGCTGTTTCTGCTTGCCATAGGCCAGGGTGCCGGCGATCCGGTGCCCTTCGTCCTCAAGGCCGACCGCTTCAAGCACCGCGTCGCTCTCATCGCGAAACAGGCGCGCGCCCGGCGTGATCAGGTCGAAGAATCGCCGGTGATGGGCAAGCAACGCGGCCTGCACGTTGTCGAACGTGGTCAGGTCGGGAAACACGTTCACGCGCTGGAACGAGCGCCCAAGCCCCTTGCGCACGAGCGTGTGCGGCGCAACGCCCGTGATGTCCTGACCATCGAGTTCCACCCTGCCCGTCGTCGGCTTGAGGTAGCCGGAGATGACGTTGAACAGCGTCGACTTGCCGGCGCCATTGGGGCCGATCACCGCGTGACGCGAGCCCACCTGCACATCGACCGCGACGTCGGACAGCGCCAGAAAACCGTCGAAGTCCTTAGACAGGTCGTTGATCCGCAGCACGGTCATCCCCTTTCATCGTATCGGTCGCTTCGGTCTCCGGCTTGCGCTGGAACAGGCCGATCAGGCCATTGGGAAGGAAGAACAGCACGAGCAGCAGGATGATGCCCAGCACGGTCGGCCAGTACTCGGTGAACTCGGTGATCAGCCGGTCGAGCAGGATCAGCACCGCCGCGCCGAGCGCGGGACCGAAAAACGAACCCACACCGCCAAGGATGCTCATGATGAGCACCTCGGCGGACTTGGTCCACCAGGCGCTTTCGACGAACACAGAGCGGTTGAAGAGCGCAAACAGCGCGCCCGCAACGCCCGTGAAGGTTCCCGACAGCACGAAGGTGACCAGACGCACCCGGCGCACATTGATCCCGACGAACTCGGCCCGCTGCGCGTTCTCCTTGGTCGCCCGCAGAACGCGTCCGAACGCCGAATGCGTGATCATCCACAACAGGCCACCGCAGACGAGCGTCGTCGCCAGAGCGAAGTAGTAGAAGTTGGTCGGCTCGGTCAGCCATTGCGGCACGGCGATGCCGACGAAGCCCTCATCGCCGCCCGTCACCGGCTGCCACTTGAAGGCGATCGCCCAGACCAGTTGCGAGAAGGCCAGCGTCAGCATGGCGAAGTAGATCTCTGTCAGCCGCACGCAGAAATAGCCGATCACCACGGCCGCAAGCGACGAAAGCGCGATCGCGGCAAGGAATGCCGGCACGAACGGCCACGAATAGGTCGTCAGCAGGACGGCGACGCCGTAGGAGGCGATGGCGAAATACGCCGCATGGCCGAATGAGACCAGACCGCCCTGTCCCAGCATCAGGTTGAACGCGAGCGCGAAGATGATGAAGATCAGGATCTCGGCGCCCAGATAGACCGCGTAGGGTCCGAACACGAGCGGGACCAGCGCGAACCCTGCCGTCACCGCGACGACCAGCGGAAAGACCATTTTGTCGGTGATCATCGTGCTTCCTCGCGACCCAGCAGGCCCCATGGCCGAAACAGGAGGATGCCGATCATCATCAGGTAGATCAGAACCAGCTCCAGTTCCGGAACCAGAACCGTTCCGAATGCGGTGATCATGCCCAGGATCACCGCGCCCAGAAACGCGCCCCAAAGGCTGCCCAGCCCGCCAATGATGACGATGATGAAGGTGCGCACGATGATGTCGGCATCCATGCCCGGATAGAGCGACCGGTCGGCCGCTGCGAGCGCGCCGCCGACCCCGGCAAGCGCGGCGCCGAGAACGAACACCGACGCGTAGATCGTCGGCACATGCACGCCGAGCGCCGACAGCATTTCCCGATCCATGCGCGCGGCACGCGTCAACCTGCCCCATCGCGTCCGCGACACCAGCCACCAAAGGCCGACAGCGACGACCACCCCGACCACACACAGGAACAGCCTGTAGCGCGGATAGAACGTCACCCCCAGATCGGCCGCGCCGCGCAGGCTGTCGGGGTGCGAAATCGTCAGGATGTCGGTGCCCCAGAGCACCTTGACCGCATCGTTGATGAGCAGCACCAGCGCGAAGGTGAACAAGAGCTGGTAGTACTCCTCGCGTCCGTAGAGCTTGTTGAGCATGGTGCGCTCGATCAACAGCGCCAGACCGGCCAGGACCAGTCCCGCCGCGATCGCGCCCATCCACAACGCGCCGGGCACGTCTTCCAGCCACACCTCGGCAACCTGCCAGGCGACGTAGCCGCCCAGCATGAAAAAGGCGCCATGGGCGAAGTTCAGGACGCGCAGGACGCCCAGGATCAGGGTCAGCCCGGCGGCGATGATGAACAGCACCATCGCGATCGAAAAACCGTTCAGCACGGTCATCGTCAGGAACATCGGGTTGGAAAGCATGCGGTGGGTCCGAAGCGGTCCGACCAAGCCGCCCGTGGCGGGCGACGGTCGGATCAAGGATGGCGGGCGGCGGGCATCGGGAGCGCCCGGCCTTCCGAAAAAGGCCGGGCGTCCCGTGCGGATCAGTCCATGATGTCGTCGGCCGGGATGTACTCGATCGGCGACATGACGGGCGCATCGTAGCCATCCATGTCAGAGTCGGCGATCTGTCCCCAGAACGTGCCCCGGTTGGCCTGTTGATCCGATGCGCGCATGGTGAGCGGCCCCGAAATGGACTCGATCGTCAGGCCCTTGAGCGCGTCCGACACCGCGGCCGACTGCGTCGAGCCGGCCGCCTTGACCGCTTCCGCGATGAACTGCATCGCCACCCAGCCGGTCGCATGAAAGCCGTCGGGCTGCTCGCCGATCTGCGCCTCGATGGCCGCCAGATACTCGTTGTGCGCGTCCGACCGCGGATAGTACCAGACCTCGACCGAGTTGCCCCAGATGCCGCGGGGCATGTCGTCGCCCATGGCTTCCAGGAAGCGGGTCGAGCCCAGCGCGCCCGCCGAAACGAACTCGAAACGGTCGAAAAAGCCGAACGCTTCGGCCTGCTTGGCAAAGTTCGGGAACACGCCCGCCCAGACGCCCGAGAACACGCCATCGCAGTTCGAGCCGAGCAACTGCGTGATGAACGGCGAATAATCGTCGGTGTTGGCCGCCGGCCAGACCTGCGTGACGATCTCGGCGTCCGGCCGGATCTCGGTCAGATGCTCCTCGAACGCCGAGCCCAGATCATGTCCGTACGAATAGTCGAGCAGGATCGTGCACACCGTGTCCCATCCGAGGCGGTCGGCCAGGATCGCCGCCGACTTGCCTTCCGACGATGTGTTGTCGGCGGCCCGGAATACGAAGGGGTGGATGTTCTCCTCGTTGGTCAGCTGGACCGTCTTTGGAATGCCGGCGACATACAGAACCTCTTCCTGACGTGCGACCTCCGAAATCGCCAGCGCTTCAGCCGACGATACGCCGCCGATCAGGAAGTCGACATTGTTGAGCGTCACCAGATCCCGCGCGGCAGCCGTTGCGACCGAAGGATTGCACTGGCTGTCGCGATGCACCGTCTCGATCGTGCGGCCGAGCAGTCCGCCGGCGGCATTGGTCGCCGATACGAACGCTTCATGGCCTTCGAGCGCGCGCGTGCCCGCCGTTGCGCAACCACCCGTCGTCGGCAGCAGCACGCCGATGCGGATCGGCTCATCCTGTGCCGCGACCGGTGTGACGGCCATTGGACCGGCGACCAGCGCCACCGCCGCAACACCGCTGAGATATCTACCCATTGCATCCTCCCATGGCGGGCGCGCTCCAAGGCCGGACGGCGCCCTGCTGATTGTCTGTCTCCCATCGGCCGACCGCATGGCATGCGCCGGATCAGGCCAATTTCTGCACTCGTGTGCAGAATTCATAGCATGGCACTTGACTTCGATCGGTCAAGACCGAAGATGAAAAAAAACGCGCAACGCACCGGACAGGGGCAGAAGAACGGGATGAAGTGCTGATGATTGGCGAGCAGTTCGCACCGTGAAAGCAAGGAACGTGACATCCACCGACGTGGCCCGCGCCGTTGGTGTTTCGCGTTCGACCGTCTCGCGCGCGTTTATTCCGGAGGCTTACGTCAAGCCGGAGGTAAGGCAAAGAATACTAAGTGTTTCCAACAAGATGGGTTATACACCCAACGTTCTCGCGCGCGCATTGATCTCGCAGGAAAGCCCGATCGTCGGGATCATCATGCACACGTTGTCCAATCCGTTCCACGCCGCGCTCTATTCGGAACTGAGCAACAAGATGCAGAGCGCGGGCCTGACCCCGATCACCGCGCAACTTTCGGAGGCCGGCGACGTCAAGGCTGCGCTCGAAGCCTTCCGCCAGTATCGGGTTCAGCGCGTCGTTCTGACCTCGTTCGCAGTTACAGAGCCGGTTGTGGAGGCGTGCCTGGACTCGGGGCTCGAAGTCTTCCTGCTCAATCGCACCGACCGGATGGGACGCACATCGGCGGTCTGCGCCGACCTGACCCAGGGCGGCCGGCTCGCGGCCGATCATCTGGTCGGCAGGGGACACTCCAGGATCGCCATCGTCGATGGACTGGCCGGCTCCTGGACCGCCACCGCCCGCGCCGAAGGCTACATTCAGGGACTGACCGCCCATGGCCTGGAGCCGGTCCTGCGCATCGAGGGCGACTACACATACGAGGCTGGCGCGGCGGCAGCCGATGTGATCCGCAATGCCGGCTGCAACCCTGACGGCGTGTTGTGCGCCAACGATCTGTGCGCGTTCGGACTGATCGACGCGCTGCGCGCGGACAGTTGCCGCGTGCCCGACGACGTCGCGGTGGTGGGTTTCGACGACGTGCCAATGGCCGCCTGGGGTGCCTACCAGTTGACATCCGTGCGCCTGCCCATCAACCAGATGGTGGACCGGCTGCTCGATCTGCTCATGCGGACGGCCGTTGCCGACGAGGCCCTGACCGAGGTGACGTTCGTGCCCTGCCGCCTTGTGGAACGCGCGACCGGCTGACCCGCGTCGCCCGGCCGCGCCGTCAGTGGGACATCGGCGCCGGCATGGCGAACAGCAGTTTCACGTAGGTTCTCAACTGCATGATCTGGGCGGACACCGTTTCGCGTTCGCCGAGCACCCGTTGCAGCACGATCGCGCCCTCGACAACACCGGACACCATGTCACCGAGCGCATCCAGATCGATCGGCTCACGCGGCGCGTAGACCGCCGCGATCTCCTCGAACATCGCCCGGAAGCGGGCGCGCCAGCCCAGGATCGCCCGCCGGTTCAACTCACGCACACCCCGGTCGAACAGGCGATCCTGATAGGCGGCCGCAGCGATCACGCACCCCGGATGGCCGTTGGGCAGGTCATCCAGCATCTCGGCGAGCAGTTTCAGGCCGATCAGCATCGCATGCAGCGGGTCGTCATTGAGTTCGCGCGCCCGACCAAAGATGTCATCGAACAGCGCGTTCTCGGCGTCGATGTAGCGTTCGATCAGGGCGCGGGCGAGCGCGTTCTTGTCCTTGAAGTGATAGAAGAAGCCGCCACGAGAGATGTGCGCGGTGGCGACGATCTCCTCGATCGACGTCGCCTCGAAGCCTTTTTCCAGCACCGCCTTTTCGGCGATGTCCATGATCAGCGTCCTGGTGTCAGGTCTGACTGCCATCCCGCGTCCAATCCACTGTACCGCGAGTCCACTTGACCGGTGCGTGGCGTGGGCAATGATCCCGACACATCAGCCAAGCCTCTGATTTCAATAGCTTAAATTCTAGCGGCGGCACTATACCACGCGCTCACTGGTCGCGCCATGGCGTGACCGCCTATCTCCCGGCCCGACGCACCAAGGAGATAAGCGATGCGTATTGACACTTTGAAAAATGCACCCCGGTTCTTTCTTGCCGACGGGGGCCTTGAAACCTTCATGATCTTCGACCGGGGCTTTGATCTTCCCCATTTTTCCGCCGCCGTCCTTCTGGATACCGAGCACGGCCGCGCCGCATTGACAGACTACTTTGACCGCTACGCCGAACTGGCGCGCAACGCGGGCCGCGGTTTCGTCATGGACACCCCGACATGGCGCGCCGGCGCCGCCTGGGCCGAGCCGATGGGCCTCAGCGTCGATGCGGTTCTGCAGATCAACAGGCGCGCGGTCGCGTTTGTCGACGCGATCCGTGCGCGCCACGAAACCCCGGCGCTGCCCATCGTGCTCAATGGCGTGGTTGGCCCGGCCGGCGATGCCTACGCGACGGACACGACATTTTCGGCACAGCAGGCGCGGGACATCCACGCGCCCCAGATCGAAGCGCTTGGTCGTGCCGGCGTCGACCTGATCAGCGCGATGACGCTGAACCATGCCGGCGAAGGAGCCGGCATCGCGCTCGCCGCGCGCCGGATCGATGTGCCCGTGGTGATCTCGTTCACCGTCGAAACGGACGGACGACTGCCCTCGGGCCAGTCGATCGGGGATGCCATCGGCGAGGTCGACGCGATCTCGGCCGCAACGCCGATCTACTACATGATCAACTGCGCCCACCCGGACCATTTCCGCGAGGCGATCCGGACGTCCGAACCCTGGGTCAAACGCATTGGCGGCATCCGCGCCAACGCCTCACGCATGAGCCACGCCGAACTCGACGCCGCCGAACACCTCGACGACGGCGATCCGGTCGAGCTGGGCCATCTTCATCACGAGTTGATCGAACTGTTGCCAAACATCCGGGTGATCGGCGGCTGCTGCGGCACCGACCACCGGCATGTTGGCTGCATTGCCGGGCACGCAAACCGCCGTTCAGCGGCCTGAAACACGCAAACCCAAAGGAACCAGACATGTTGAAACAATCACTTTGCGCGGCCGTCCTGCTGCTGCCCGCCCTTTCGATGGCCCGGGCAGAACCGGTCACACGCTTCGATGTGGCCGAAGACCATACACGCTTCGTCTTCGCGCCTGCCCCGGTGCACGAGAACGGCATGCCCGCGCACGGCAATCCGTTCGTCACCCAAGGCTACATCTACCCGGCGGGTACGCTCGCCGGCAACGTCGCCGGCGTTCTTGATGACGGCAGTCCTGCCTTTCCCGACCGGGTGCTCGGCACCTGGACCTGCGACGGCTGGTTCGTGGGCGAGGGCGGAAACGCGCAGGGCGGTGTCTGGCTGGTCAGCCGGCAGATCTATGCGTTCTCCGATGGCGACGTGCTGATCACGCAGGGAACCGAGATCGCCGACATCGACACCTCCAACGCACGCCCGATCACCGGCGGCACCGGCGATTATGCCGAGGTCGACGGCGTCATGATGCAGCGTCTTCTGGGTTTCACGGAGCACATGGGGGTCAACGCCAGCTTCGAGATCATCGGCAGCAATCCGCAAACCGAACCGGCCAAGGCCGGCTGACCATCCACCCCGCATGACTGCGCGCGGCGTGACCCGGACGTTGCGCCGCGCTCGATCCCAACAGGTGCATTACCATGAACCATCGCAACCGAAATCGTTTCTCCATCCGACCCGCCACTGCCGAGGATGCGAGCGACCTTGCCAATCTGGTCGCCATCGCCGGCGACGGCCTGCCGCTCGTCGTCTGGGAGACCATGCGCGAGCACGGCGAAACCGCCATGGATGTCGGTCGGCGCAGGGCCGCGCGGCCGGAGGGCTCGTTTTCCTACGTCAACGCCGACGTGGCCGTGATTGGCACCGACATCGCATCGGCGATCGTGTCCTATCCGCTGCCGCCCGACATGGCACCCGAACCGGTCGACGACGTGCCGCCGATCTTCCAGCCCCTGGTGGCGCTGGAAAACGCGGTCATCGCAAGCTGGTACATCAACGTGCTGGCGACCTATCCGGATCATCGACGCACGGGAACGGCCACGGCGCTTCTGGCCCATGTGGAGGAACGCGCCCGGCAGGCCGGCTACCAGCGCCTCAGCCTGATCACCGGCGACATCAATCCGGCGCTGGACTTCTACGGCCGGCTCGGCTTCGGCGAGATGGAACGCGCCAAAATCGTCAAGGATGGCTGGGACTATGCCGGCGCAAACTGGGTCTTGATGACAAAGCCGATCGGCTGATGCCAATCGTCTTGCATGTGCCATGTTGACTGCCGACATGGCGCTGCCACCGAACAATCGAATGGAGACTGTCATGGCGATCGCCAAAGGCCTGTCGGCATTTCCCATCACGCCTGCGGACGACGCCGGCCGTGTGGACGTCGACGCGCTCGCCCACCTTCTGACCCGGCTCAGGAACGCCGGCGTCGACTCGGTCGGCCTGCTGGGCAGCACCGGCACCTATGCCTATCTGAGCCGGACCGAACGCCAACGCGCCATTGAGGCGGCGTCCGCCTGCATCGGCGGCGATGTCCAGCTGGTCGTTGGCGTAGGGGCGTTGCGGACCGACGAGGTCGTCGCACTGACGCGGCACGCACAACAATCGGGTGCCGATGCCGTGCTGCTGGCGCCGATGTCATACACGCCGCTGACCGATGAGGAAGTCTACCGGCACTATCGCGCAGCGGCCGGGGCGACCGACCTGCCGGTCTGCATCTACAACAATCCGGCAACGACGCACTTTTCCTTCAGCCTCGTGCTTCTCGAACGGCTGTCCCGTATTGCCAACATCACAGCCGTCAAGATGCCGCTGCCCGCGGACGGCAACCTCGCCAACGATGTGCGCCGTATGCGCGACGCACTGCCGGACGGCTTCGTGATCGGGTACAGCGGCGATTGGGGCTGCGCCGATGCACTGCTTGCCGGAGCCGACACGTGGTTCAGCGTCATCGGCGGCATTCTCCCCGAGCCCGCTCTGGCGCTGACCCGCGCCGCCCAAGCGGGCGACGCGGACCTTGCGCGAACGATCAACGCCCGGTTCGGGCCGCTATGGACGCTGTTTCAGACGTTCGGCAGCCTGCGCGTGGTCTACGCAATCGCGGGCATGCTTGGAGCAACCGATTTGGCCCCGCCGCGACCGGTTCTGCCGCTTGGCCCGGACGATCGACGCCGGGTCGAAGCCGCACTCGAACAGATCGAGGCATGAGCGGATAACCAACGCCGCGCTCAGTCGCCCAGCAAAGCAGCGATGCCGGCGTTTCGGGCTGTCTCCTCGATCGCGGCCAGCGTGACCGCGTCGACGGGGATGCCGTTGGCCAGCCGTTCCACCCGCGTTCGGCGTTCGGCCTCGCCCGGCAGCATGATGTCGGTCTCGCCGCCATCGTTTTCCGAACACAGCCATTCACCGACCGCCGCTTGCGCAGCGCCATAGCCGGCGGTTCCGCCAAGTGCGTCGGGATCAATGATCATCGAGACCATCGAGTTGATGATGGCCGTGTCGGGCGGCGGTGCAACCTGCGCCGGCGCGCCGGTCAATGCCGCTGCCATGAGTTCGCAGGTCAGCGCGAGCGCGGCGCCCTTGTGCTCGCCGAACGGCAACAGCGCGCCAAGCGGTGCGGCCATCATCACCGAAGGGTCATTGGTCGGCCGACCAGCGGCATCGAGCAGGGTTCCGGGCGGCACCTCGACGCCCTTGTTGGCCGCAACACGCACCTTGCCCATCGCCAGCCGGCTTGTGGCGAAGTCGACGATGACCGGCGGACGACCGTCGGCCGAGGGAAAGCCCGCCGCGAACGGGTTGGTGCTCAACCGCGCCTTCGTGCCGCCGTGCGGCGCAACGAGCGGTTTGGAGATGACGTTGACGAAATGCACCGACACCAGACCCGCAGCGGCGCACTGCTCCGCCCAGTGTCCGATCCGGCCAATGTGGTAGCTGTTGCGCAGCGCGACCAGCGCCATGCCGTGCTCGCGCGCGTGGGCGATGCCTTCGGAAATCGCGCGATGCGCCATGATCTGGCCAAATCCACGTCCGGCATCGCACACAAGCATGCCGCCCGCGGGCTTGTGCACGGCCAGTTGATGGCCGAGCCGCAGATCGCCAGCCGCGATGGCGCGGCCATACTCGGGGGCCATGCCCACGCCGTGCGAGTCATGGCCGCGAAGATTGGCCTCGACCAGATGATCAGCGATGAGCACCGCCTCTTCGGCGGCAACACCGAGGGCGCCAAACAGATCGCGCATCGCAGCATCGAGCACGTCGGCCCGCAGGTGTCGCGTCTCGCCCATCTTGATCATGCCCCTCGCGTTCGCCATCGTCGACGCACAACCGTTCGTCGGGATCGAGCGAATTCAACTCATCATATTATGCGAATAGCATTGTAACTGTGCAATTGTTTTGATTTGATTGGTATGGCGCGGATTGGCGGGCCGGCGTCCTTGGTCGCCCAGCGTGTCGGCCGCAAACATGTTCGCCCGCGCAGTCCACGCCACGGCGTGGCGATCATCCTTCCAGCGAGTACCCAACATGACCAAGACCGTCCTTGTTGCCGGCCTCTACCACGAGACGCACAGCTTCCTTGCCCAGACAACGACGATGGCTGACTTCCAGCGCGACATTGTGCGCCACGGCCGGGATGTCGTCGATCAGGCCGCGGGCGACGGATCGCCGATGGACGGGTTTCTCACCACCGCCAAGGAGCTTGGCTGGGCAGTGATACCGTCCGTGCACATGAGCGCATTTCCGGCCGGAACGGTCGAAGACGCCGTCGTCGAAGCGTTCGAGCATCGACTGTTTGCCGACATTGGACGGCACCTGTCGGACATCGACGCCATCTTCCTCGTGCTGCACGGCGCGATGGTCAGCCAATCCCGACAGGATGTCGAAGGCGAGATGATCAAGCGACTGCGAGAGCATCTGGGCGAACGTGCTTCTGATCTGCCGGTCGTTGGTGTGCTCGACCTGCACGCCAACGTGTCGCAAGCCATGGTCGACAACTCCACGCTTCTGGTCGCCTACCGCGAAAACCCGCACAATGATGCGCGCCAGACCGCCGTGCGTGCGACGCGCCTCCTCGCCGATCTCCTTGAGCGCCCGGGCACCGCGCAACTTCACCACCCGACCCCGTACATCCTGCCACCGGTCGGTGTCGGCTCGGCCAACGAGCCCATGAAGAGCGTGCTGGCGAGCGCCCGCGCCATCGAGGCAACAGACCCCGACATCGTGTGCATCAACGTCATGGCCGGCTACTCCTATGCCGACATCGCCGATTGCGGTTTCAGCCTCAACTGCACGACGCGCGGCCCGATCGAACAGGCGGTCGCGCACCTGCGTTCGCTGCAAGACGTGTTGGAGCGCAATCTTGAGGCCGCCTATCCACGCGATCACACGCTGGACGAGGCGCTGGCTCTGGCCGATGCGTCGCCTGCCGGCGAAGGCCCGGTGTTGCTTGTCGAGCCTGCGGACAACATTGGCGGTGGCGCGCCGGGCGATGCAACCGGCGTTCTCGAACCTCTGTTGGCCACGGGCAGGACCGGTATCGTCGCCGCGATCAACGACCCCGAGGCGGTTGCAGCCTGCAGCAGCGCCGGCGTGGGCGGCGAAGTGACCGTGGAGATCGGCGGCAAGACCGACGCCCATCACGGCGCGCCCGTTCGTTTCAAGGGCCATGTCCGGCACCTGTCCGATGGCGCGTTCGAACTGGAGAACCCGCATTCGCACATGGCATCGATGGGCGGCACACATATCCGTATGGGTGATTGCGCGGTCATCGCCAACGATCAGGCAACGGTCGTGTTGACCAGCAAGAAGACGGCGCCGATGGATCTGGGACACCTGCATTCGCAGGGCGTGCGGCCCGAAGATGCGGCCTTCGTGATCATCAAGGCCGCCGTCTCACACAAGGACGCTTACGACCCGATCGCCCGGGCAAGTTTCTATATCGATAGTCCGGGCCTGTGCACCAGCAATCTCAAACGCCTGCCTTACACCAACATCGGCGACAAGCGCATCGCTCTGGACTGACATACGATGCATTTGACGGCTGAGGCACCCTTCACGATCTGGAAAAACCCCGCGCCGCTGCTGGTCAGCCGTCAGGCTGTGTTCCCCGGCGTGGTGCGGCTGCAAGACGCGACGCTGATCGCGCTTTTTGCCATCGGCCAGGCCTTTGATGCCACGGACCAGCGGATGCATGTCAGCCGCAGCGATGACGGTGGCGCGACATGGAGCGACCCGCGGCCGCTTTACCCCGGCGATCATCTCGCGCACCACGAATCGGAAACGCTCAAGCCCCTGCTTTTGACGGACGGTTCGCTGCTGGCAGCAGGTTACGGTTTCGTCCGGCCCGATGCGATGACGCCGATCGTCGACCCGCAAACCGGCGCCGTCGCGCCGATGCGCAACAAGGTGAGCCGGTCGCACGATGGCGGCAGGACCTGGTCGCCAAGCGTGCCGTTTGAGGTCGAAGGTCGGCCACTCGAACTGTCGGGGCCCTGCATCCAATTGGCATCCGGCGCGATCATCGGCGCCGCGCCGCCCTTCCATCTCAGTGGAAACGGGCAGGAAGGCTGGCTCATCCGGTCCGATGATCAGGGCGCAAGCTGGAACCGGCAATCGGTGTTCTTTGCCGCGCCCGATGGCAACGTTGCGCCGTGGGAATGCCGGCTGGCCGATCTGGGCTCGAACCGGATTGCCGTCCTGTTCTGGGCTTATGACGCGGCTGCAGGCCAAAACCGCAACAACCATCTGGCGATCTCGCGCGATGGAGGCGCAAGCTTCGCGCCGGCGATCGACACCGGCATTGCGGGACAGGCCGCCAACCTCATGTATCTGGGCGATGAACGGCTCCTGACCATTCACTGTCATCGCGAGCCGCCGGTCTCCCTGACCGGGCGTGTGCTTCGGCTTGATACCGACGATCGCGTCACCGTCGAAGCCGAATGCCCGCTGCTCGCCGGCGGTAGCGCCGCATCGCAGGCGAACGCCGTCGATCAGTTCGCCAGCCTGTCATTCGGCCAACCGGGCTTGACGAACCTGGGCGATGGCGACTTCCTCGCCAGCTGGTGGCAGGTCGACGATGGCCAACACGTCATCAAGGCGTGCCGGCTTAAGCTGGGCGACGGAAAGACGCCCGCCTAACGCGTCCGCACCGGCAAACGGAGGAGGGATGAATGTCCGGCATGCAGCCATCGGTCAGCCCACCGCCGAGCCAG
This sequence comes from uncultured Oceaniradius sp., assembly GCA_964606055.1. Taxonomy (GTDB): domain Bacteria; phylum Pseudomonadota; class Alphaproteobacteria; order Rhizobiales; family Rhizobiaceae; genus Roseitalea. The sequence continues at coordinate 17,093 of CAZSFA010000001.1, forward strand.
CCGCAGAGCGACTACCACAAGCTGCGGCGGCTGCCGTTCCTGTATGGTTTCACGGTGCTCAACGGTGCCGCGGTCCTGTGCACGATTCAGGCGCCGCTGGCCCTGTTTTCGGCCGAACTCGGCCTCGGCGAGGACCAGATCGGCGTTCTGGTGGGGATCACACCGCTTTTTCAGGTTCTGGGCATTGCCGCCCTACCGATCATCACACGGTTCGGCAGTCGCATCGTGGCCGGCTCATCGCTGATCACCCGATACTTCTTCCTGTTTGCCTTGCTGGTGGCGCCCGCCTTCTCGGGCCAGCCAACCCTGGTCTTCCTTGTCATTCTGGCCGGGATCGCCGGGTTCTCGGTGATGCGCGCGATTGCCGAAGCGGCGATCGTTCCATGGTCACAGGAGTTCCTGCCCCGCGCCGTGCGCGGCCAAGTCTCCGGCCTGGTGGCGGTGGCCTTCGTCCCGGTCGCACTGATCGTTTCATGGCTCATCCAGCTATGGCTCGACGCCGGTAGCGGCATCGAACGCTTCTATCCGGTGTTCGTGACTGGCATCGTGATCGGCATCGCGGGAGCGGCGATGCTGTTCGGGCTGGGCGGCGGCGCGCCGCGCGAACGCAGCCAGGCCGGATTTGCCAGTTTCCGACGCCTGTCCGAACCGCTGGCCGACCGCAACTTCCTGACGTTCCTGTATTCGTCCGGCACACAATACCTGGTGTTCATTGCCGTGAACGTCTTCATGCTGTTGTTCTTCCGCGAGCGGCTTGGCATGAGCTCGGGCCAACTGGTTCTGATGGCCGCCTTCATGCCCGTGGGCGCGGCCATGGGCGCACTCGGCGCGGGATGGTTCGTTGACCGCTACGGTACCCGCGCCATGCGTCTGGCCTTGCAGACCATGCAGATCGCCATGCTGCTGGCGCTGCCCTTCGTGACGCCGGCGATGCCGGCGCTGGAGGTTGTTGTCGCCTGCGCTTTCCTTCTGTTCGGGCTGGCATTCCAGGGCTCGATCGCCGTCAGCAATGTCTACCTCCTCAACAACGTGCCTGCCTCCGCCAAGGAGAGCTACATGGCGCTGCACTACTCGGTCGACGGGCTGATCGGCGGCGGCATCACCTTCGCGGCCGGCTGGCTGCTGACCTGGCTTGCAGTCCATCCCGTCACGTTCGGCGGGCAGATCTTCGGCAACTACGAGACGCTGTTCGTGATCGCTGCCGGCGTCACCGCCAGTTCGGCATTCGCCTTTTTCCTGCTGCGCGAAGACAACGCCATCTCAGTGCGCGACTTTGTCAGCCACATTGCCGGCGGCGGCACGTTGCGCGCGCTATGGGCGATTCAGGTCTACTCTACCGAAACCTCAGAAGACCGACGCCGTGCGCTCGCCTACGGTTTCGGCAGCATCGGCAATCCTCTGGCGAAGGGCGAACTGCTCGACGCGCTGTCCGATCCAAGCTTTGACGTACGCCACGAGGCCATACTGTCGCTGGGCCATCTGTCCGCCGACCCGCAGATCGTCGCCGCGCTTGAGAGGGTTCTCGACTATGAAGGCCTGACCGAACTGCAGTACGCCGCGCTCACATCGTTGGGTCGCCTGCGTGCCATTGCAGCCGTCGATCATGTCGCCAGCGTTGTGGGCGATCCCAACCCTTTGTTGCGCGCCCGCGCGATCCGAACCTTGGGCGAAATGCGGAGCCAGGCCCATCTGGCGGCGATCAGGAATCGTCTTGCCCATGACCCGGAGCGCGATTGCCGGCTTGCAGCGGTTTCCGCGCTCGGCAAACTCGCCGACCGCGACAGTTTCGACGCGCTGATCGGCACCTATCTCGAGCAGATCCGGGACGGCGACAATCCCGTGTCCGAGCCGCGCAGCAAGGTCGTGCTGCTCGCGCTTTCCAAGATCGCGTCGTGTGAGGAATCGTTCTCGCAGGTCTGGCGCCGCGAACAATCAGCCCCCGGCACGGCTCTGCCCGTCGTTCTTGAACGCATCGCCGCCGGCTTGCGAAGGCGCGGCCATGGCAGCGAAGGCGATCGCGTCCGCGCCCTGGTTGATGGTTCTCCGTCAGGCGACATGGCCCATATCCGGGATGAACTGGGCGCGTTGCGGTCGGTGATCGCAGCGCGCCGTCATGCCGATGTGCCGCTTGTGCTCAAACTGATCGATGCCGCCGTACCTTTATCGGAACCGCACCCCGCGCTGGTTGTGCTCCTCGCCGTGGCGATGCGGCGTGTCGTGCGCTGGTAGACGGTCGACGGATCAGCCGGCTATCGGCGCTCCGGCTTGCCCGGCCAGTCCATCGGGAGTTGCGCCTGCGCCTCGGCGTCGGCCGCCGCATCGGCGTCCATGAACACGCGCATCACGCATTGCGGCCGCTTCCGGTCGATCACGTCGTAGACCAGGTGATAGCCCAGCTTGTCCATGATGGGGCCGATCCAGCCCGCGCAATGGTCGCAATACCGGCCCATCGGCTCCGCGTCATTGTCGAGCACCTTGGTCAGGCTCGGGCATTTGTTCATGCGCAGTTCGAGCCGGTCTTCATTGCGCTCGATGTCGAGATCGCAGTTTTCCTCGTCACGAATGTGGAGCCAGTACTCCTCCATCCCCGCCAATCCCTTCTCGCGAAACAGGTCCAGCGTGTGCTTTTCCTGATTTGCCGATATGGCCAGCCAATAGTCTTGAAGGTCGGCTTCCGACTGCGCTTCGAGGAACTTGAAGACTTCGTTGTAGAACCGGGTGAAATGGTCGCTCGGGATCATCGCTCTCGCTTCCGTATGATCTGCCGGCAGCTGCCTTCACCGGTGATCTCGGTGGTCACAGAGAACGGCGTACCTTCGGCCATGGCGGCATTGGTCACCGTCGTCTGGTCGCAGAACTGCGGCGAAACCGCACCGGTCAGCTTGCGCACATGCTCATAGGCCGGGCAGCGATTGACGGTCAGGACGATCGCGCCATCCTCTTCAACGGCGATCTCGAAGTCGGCATTCTCGCGCGTGAAGAAATGCCGCCAGTGGCGCACCAGTTCTTCCGCATCGCCTGCCATCAGATGGCGGCGCAGATCCGCATAAACGTCCGTGCCGACACGCCGGAAGATGTCGTGCAGCGCATCGATGCCGTAGCGCTCGACGATGAAATCGATCGTCGTGTTGGTCGCGCCATGGAAATCGAGATGCGTGTTGCCCTCGTCGTGATAGCGAAGGGGTTTGGCGTCGGTCATGCGGCCCGCCGATAGCGTTCAACGCCGCCGACGATCGTCGCTTCGACCGCCAGCGTGTCGGCGTCGAGGAGAACGAAATCGGCCAGCTTGCCGGGCGCGATCGAACCCAGGTCATCCTCCATGCCCAAAACCCGCGCCGGCACCAGACTGGTCGCATGGCTGGCCCGAACCAGGTCAGCGCCGCCCATCGCGATGTAGTTGCGCATCGCCTCATCCGGCGTCAGCGACGAGCCACACAGGCCTCCATTGCGATCGCGCACCGCCTTGCCCGGCGCGCTGCGGACCCAGTAGCCGGGATAGAACTCGAACTCGCGTCCCGGCGTCCCGGCATACTTCATGGCGTCCGTCTCGAGAAACACCCGATCAGCCGGCAATTGGGCGAGGATCGAAAGCAGCTTTGGATGCACATGGATGCCGTCGGAGACAACGCCCAGCGCCAGACCCCGTTCGGCCATGACGGCGTCGATCAGCGAAAACACATGCACACCCGAACTGTCAGGTAAGGGGTCGGGCAGCACGTTGTAGATGTGCGTGACCGCGTTGATGCCCCAATCCAAGTAGTACGGAACGTCTTCCGGCGGGGCCTTGGAATGGCCCAGATGCAATGAAACGCCTTCGCTGGCCAACCGTCGGGCGAAGTCCTGCGTACCGGGGAGTTCCGGCGCCAGCGTCACCGCCCGCAAAAGGCCATCGGCAGCGTCGAGCAGATGGTCGGCCAGTTCAGCCGAAGGCAGGTCGAGGTTTTCCGGATTGTGCGCGCCGGGCATGCCGAAGCACGGACCTTCGCTGTGAAGCCCGAGCGCGCGCGCGCCGTCCGCATTCCGGCACTGTCCAGCCAGCGCGCTCAATGTCGGACCCGTCGCGTCCCTCGCCATGCAACCGATCGACGGAAGAAACCCAGTGGCGCCATGCGCCATCAGCATCTGCGAGGCCGATTGCACCGCACCCTGTTCTGCATCGGCGAACAGGTGCTCGCCCATACCGTGCTGCAGCAGGTCGATCATGCCCGGGTAGACGCAATGGCCCTGCCCGTCGATCCGTTCCCAGCCCTCAGCATCCGGTTCGCCGCGTTCGACAAAGCCCGCAATGCGCTCGCCATCGACGAGCAGATCGCATGCCTTCAGCCCGTCGCTTGCCACCACGGTGACGTTGACCCATCTATGCTTGACTTGCATACACCCGCCTTTATTATCATGTTATCATACTAACAGAGTAATTGTTTCCTGCAACGGAATTGTCATGGCCAGCCAGTGCGTGTGCGTGACCGGGTCGACGCAAGGGATCGGCTATGGCGTCGCTGAGGCTTTTGCGCGAGAGGGCGCAAGGCTGATCATCAACTCGCATCTGCAAGATGATACCGCAGCCAAGCGTTTGTCCGCGCTCACCGAAGTGCATTTCGTCAAGGCCGACCTGAGCACCGTGGTCGGCGCGCAAACGCTGATCGACACCGCCTGGGACAAGTTGGGGCAACTCGACGCGCTGGTCTGCAATGCGGGCACGTTTCGCGATACCGAGTTCCTTGATCTCGACGAAGAAGCGGTCGATGCGACCTTCGACCTCAACATCAAAGGGCCGCTGTTCTGCGCGCAGGCATTCGCGCGGCGGGCGTCGGCCGCAGGACACAATGGCAGCATCATCCTGACCGGTTCGACCAACTCGCTGGCCGCCGAACGAAACTCGGTTGCCTATGACGCGTCCAAGGGCGCGGTCCTGATGCTGGTGCGATCCCTGGCGGTCAGTCTGGCCCCACTCGGCATCCGCGTGAACGGCGTCGCTCCGGGGATCATCGAGACACCGCTGACCCGCCCTGGCCTGGACGCGGGCGAAACGCGACAGACACTGCGCCGCCAGATCCCGCTTGGACGAATCGGCATGCCTGATGATATCGGCGGAACGGCTGTGTTTCTGGCGTCGGATGCGGCGCGCTACATCACCGGCCAGATGGTCTATGTCGACGGCGGAATACTGGCAATGCAGATGAATTGGGATGGCGCGGCATGAGCACCGATCTGGCGCCGCGCCATCTGCAATTGCGCGATTTTCTGTTCCGGCGCTGGAAGACCAACGGCGTCAAGGTTGGCGACCGGATCGAATCGCAAAACGAGATCACCAAACTCTGTGGTTTCTCGCTGATCACGGTCACCAAGACGCTCAAGGACCTTGAAGCCGAGGGAATCATCCGGCGCCAGGTCGGCAAGGGGTCCTATCTTCTGCACGCGCCATGGGCGGCGCAGCACCACCGCGTCGGGCTGTTCTACAACCGCGATGTGGTCGGCGGCGGCATCTTCAACAACAGCTTCTACACCAAGCTCGTCATCGCCTTCGAGCAGATGGTGGTCTCGGAAGGCCACGAGTTCATCCTTGGCAGCTTCACCAACGACAAGATGCCCGAAGCCATCTGGGATGCGTTGGACGTGATCGTGCTCACATCGGTGACCGCTGACACCGACCTGGCATTCCTGAGCCGCGCCACGAGCCAGATCAGCGTCATCGACGCCACGCTGGTCCATGACCGGGTGCACAGCTATCGCATCGATTACGCCCAAGCGTTCCGCCAGATGGTCGCCCACCTGAACGACCGTCCACGACGCTACCTGTACATCGACAGCGTCATTCCCTCCATCGAACAGCCGGTACGGCGTGATGCCGCCGAAAAAGCGGTGACCGACGTGGCCGGCAACAGTTTCGCCGCCGTTCGCGCCAACCAGGAAACCGGCCAGTTCGATGCAGCCGGCTTCGAAAGGGCGATTGCCGAATATCGGCCCGACATCGCCTTCGGCCACAGCCACGGTGCCTGGGCGCCGATCATCGAAAAACACCTGGCCCCCAATGGGAGCTTCTACAGCTTTGCCCTCGACAGCGACGGGCCGGGCTTCGTCGTGCACACCAAGGATTGGATGCAGTCGGTCCTGCCATCGATCTACGCCAATCTGGACAACCGCAGGGCCAAAGGTGCGGTACATCAGTTCAGCGCCACGTTTCAGCCCTGACCGGCATCTGCCTTCTCCGATCCTAAACCAACCGCCAAGGGCGCCGACCGCCCGCACCAAAGGAAACCACGATGCTTAAACTCGTCAATCGCGGCGCGCGCTCCAACCTGCCCTTCAGCCCGGGGATCATTGCCGGCGATGTCATGTTCGTATCGGGACAGGCCTCGGTCGATCGCGAGGACGGACACATCATCACCGATACGTTCGAGGGCGAGGTTCGTCGTTCGATCGAGAACATGCAGGCCATCCTCGAAGCGGCCGGCCTGAGCCTCGATCACGTCGTCAACTGTCGCTGCTACGTGGCGCGCGAAGAGGACGTCGCCGAGCACAACCGCATCTACGCCGAATACTTCGCCGAGCCCCGCCCGACACGCTCAACGCTGGTCGGCGTGCTCGGCACGAAGCTGAAATACGAGATCGACTGCTTTGCCTATGTGAAGGCCACGCGCCAGCAGGCCGACGGCGCATGACGCGCGCTAGAAGTAGGTCAGCACGCCGTCGATGACGTCATAGGTGTCATCGACGACCGGCAGGAACCGCCATTTGTCGAATGCCGTGCAGGGATGGGAAATCCCGCTCGCCACCATGTCGCCCACCTGCCAGTCGGCACCATTGCCGAGCCGAACGAACGCGTGCTGGTCGTTGGTGGCGAACACCTCCGCTTGCCCCACGTCGAGGAAACCGGTCCCGGGGCGATAGAGCTTGAACGGCACCGGCAGCCCGGCATCGTAGGGCACGTCCCGCTTGCCCATCGTCAGGAAGGCCAGATCCGGCTCGGGCCGCGATTGCACATGGGACCACGCTTCGAGCGCTGGCTGCAACTCGCTTTTCCAACTGCGTGACGGGTCGGCGGCCGCGACCACCTGCGCTGCGCGATAGCCGCCCGAGTCGTTGGTCACATAGCAACCGCTGCGCAGTATGGTGCGCACCGGCATGCCAAGTTCGTGGTGTTTGAATGCATCGGCAACCAGGTCGAAGAACGATGATCCGCCACCGGTGAGAATGAACTCATCAAGGCCCGCCGTCAGCGATTGCGGCAGCGCGTTTGCGACATCGACCACAGATCGGGCATAGGCAGCGACTGCCCCGGGATCGTCAGCAGCGCCCGGCACGACACCCTCGAATGCCGCAACGCCGGCAAAGCGGAACCGGGCCGGATCGGCCTCGCCAAGAGCTTCGGCGACATCAAGCGCCTGTTCGATCGTGCGCAAGCCGGTGCGGCCGCCGGCAACCCCCACTTCGATGAACAGCTTGAGCGGGCGATCAAGGCGCAGGTCCGCCAGATGCCGGTCGAGGTGGGTCAGATGCGCAATCGAATCCACATACGTGTAGAAGTCAAACTCAGGCTCCGCGTTGATCATTGCGGCAATGGCCGCGATGCCGCTGGCCCCGACGAGTTGGTTGGCCAGGATGATGCGCCGCACGCCATAGTACCGCATCATCTGCACCTGTCCGACCGTTGCAGCGGTGATGCCCCAGGCGCCGTTCGCAAGCTGTTCGGCAAAGATTTGCGGCGCCATTGTCGTCTTGCCATGCGGCGCCAACGACAGTTCGTTCTGCTTCAGGTAGTCGCCGAACACCGCGATGTTATGATCGAGCGCGCTGCGTTTGATCACCATCAGTGGCAAGGGCATGTCTTCGCGCAGCACATTCCATCCCTTGTGCGCGATGTCGCGCAGCGCGAACGGCGTCGCCGTCGCGGGAACGCCCTTGGTTCGCGCGTCCAGAACAGTGTCGAGGACGGAATCGAGCGCGAGCACCGTCAAAGGTCCCCGAAGGCGGCCAGCGTGCGCTCGGCATATTGGTTGAGGCCGACGACATCGGCGCCCACGCTGAGGAAGTTGTAGCCCATGTCGGCGAGTTCGCCGATCCGGTCGGGGGCGCAGACGGTGGCCGCGATCTTGCCGTGGCGGCGCGCGATCGCGGCGAGTTCGCGCCGTGCCGATTCGATCGCAGGATCGTTGATCTGACCCGGAATGCCCATCGCCACCGACAGGTCCCCGGGGCCGAAGAACAGTGCATCGACGCCATCGATTTCGGCGATCGCCTCCATCTGGTCGAGCGCCTCGGGATCCTCGATCTGATGGCAGACGAAGCGCTCGCGGTTGGCCTGGTGAAGATAGTCCGACAGGCCCAGTTTCGTGTACAGCGCATCGGCATTGCCGCCGTCCACAGCACGGCGACCGAGTGGGGCGAACTTGGTCATGTCTCGGACCGCTATCGCATCGTCGGGCCCCATGACGTGCGGGACCATCAGTCCGGCCGCATCGATTTCCAGCCCGCGCACGTAGTCGCTGTAGCTTCCGCGCGCGACGCGCAGGATCGTGTCCGTGTCGTGCAGTTTGGCGGCCCTGATCTGGTTCTCGGCCTGCTCCCAGGTCGTGGCGACATGCTCCATGCACAGCCACAACGCATCCGCCCCGGCCTGAGCGAAGATCTCTGTGACACGCGGATCGTGTGTGTTCAGCTTGAGGCAGCGCGCAACGTGTCCATCACGGATGCGGCGCAAGACGCGACTGGGGCGCATGGCTGAGGGCACGTCCGAGGATGCGGCGTAGGGTTGTTCGGTCACGGCAAGACCTTTCTGGCAGTCCGGATCATTTGGCGGTGTAACCACCGTCGACGGGAATGTTGGCGCCGGTGATGTATGCGGACGCATCGGACGCAAGGAACACGATCGCACCCTTGAGGTCGGTATCGTTGGCCATGCGCCCCAGTTGGGTGCGGGCGCTGTAGGCTTTCACGAACGGCTCAGGCTGATGGTTGAAGAAGCCGCCAGGGGAGATGCAGTTCACACGCACATTGTCGACGCCGACGATGCTGGCCGTCCAGCGCGTGAAGTTCAGCATGCCGCCCTTCTCGAAGAAGTAGACAGGCGACGGGTTGTCGTGCATCCGTGTGCCCGCGTAATTGGCCTGCTCGACGCCCACCATGCCCATCATCGAGCCGATGTTGATGATCGAGCCGGACCGGCGCGCGCGCATGTCGCGCGAGAACAGTTCGGTGATGTAGAACAGGGCGGAGCCATTGATGCGCAGGCTTTGATCATATGCTGCCATGTCACCGCCCCACACCGCCGCGGGGTTGCGCGTGACGGCATTGTTGACCAGCACATCGCAACGGCCCGCCTGCTCCATGATGGTGCCATGCAGCCGATCGATCGAGGACTGATCGTCGAGATCGAGCGGCAGCGCTGTGACATCACGGCCGTTGCCACGCTCATCGTCGGCGACCACTTCGAGTTTGTCGATGCCGCGCGCCGCGGTGAAGGTCCTGGCGCCGGCCTCGGCCAGCGCCGAAACGATCTGGCGCCCGTACTGACCTGCGCCGCCGGTCACCAGAGCGACCTTACCCTTCAACGACATCAACTCCATGACGTCCATCAGTGCGTCTCCCAATCAGCCAGATCGATGAGTGTCCCGCCTTGCTCCCGGCTTTCGATTCCGGCGATCAGCAACTGCATCAGTTCGCGGGTTTCGGCGAAGGGAACGCGCGGGCGACCGTCGCGCAGGTAGTCGACAAAGGCGACCAGTTGGTCGCGGAACGCGCGGTACGTGTCGCCCATGCGCAACTGAACGCCACCCTTGGTGCCGGCCAGCGTGATCAGCCCGGCGCCGCCGGTCATGTCACCCGTCACCGTCAGAACGACGTCGATGCCGTCCCGATGCGTCAGATGGACGACATTGCGCGACGCATCGCCGATGTTGCGCACCGTCGCAAAACCCGGCCCGACGATCGGGTAGATCGCCTCAAGGGCATGAATGCCGTAGGTTTCCCATTTCTTGGCCATCGTCATGCCGACATGGCGCAGCGGCCCGAACTCGAACGTCGCGCCATGATAGGGCACCAACTCCTTGGCGTAGCGCATGGCGGATGACGAAGCGATGGGACGCCCCTCGGCTATCCAGCGCGCGAAGGTTTCAAGATCGGCACGGTTGTCGCACAGCGGCTTGTCGACAAAGACGGGAATGCCGGCCTCGATGAACGGTCTTGCCCGCTCGACGTGCTCGAAACCCTTGTCGGTGGCGACGAGAACCGCGTCGACCTCACCGATGACATCTTCGGCACGCGAGGCAATGGTGTCGATCTGCGCCACTGCGGCGACCAGTTCGGCATCGGCAGGATCGTCGGTCCACACATGGGTGACCTCGGCGCCTGCAATCCCAAGCGTTTCGGGCGGCTGCTTGGCGATGTAGTCCTGGATCACGGCGTAGGGGCACCGCGCCAGCGCATCGGCATCGTAGCGGCCATTGATGATGATCGACCAGGAATAGGGATGGCCATTGCCCTCGACCATGCCCAGCATCGCCAATTTGAGCGGCCGGTCGCCAAACGGAAATGCGCCCATCGAAGACTGCCCTACCATGATGTCCAGCCGCCATCGACCGCCAGCACCTGGCCGGTCACGTAGCTCGCCGCATCCGACAGCAGAAATGCGACCGGGCCGGCCGTTTCGTCCTGTCGGCCGATCCGACCCAGCATGGTCGACCGCTCCAGTCTGGTGATGAAACCGGGATGGTTGTCGACCACCGACTGATGCGGGAAAGGCCCGGGCGCGATTGCGTTGACGCGAATGCCAAGCGGGCCGAAATGGCCGGCCATGTAGCGCACCATCTGGTTCAGACCGGCCTTGCCGGCCCCGTACTCGATCGGATTGGGCGGCATGTCGCCCTGATAGTTGGCCGGAACCGGTGCCACCGCGCCATACATCGAAGAGTAGAGCACCATCGCCGCGCCCTGCCCCATGTGCCGGGACGCAGCCCGCGCCATCACGAACGCACCGGTAAGATTGATGCGGTTGGAGAGGTCAAAATCGTCGACGCTCAGCGCATTGAACGTCTTGCCGGACCCGTATGCGGTGGCCAAGACGAGCCCGTCCATCCCACCCAATGCATCGGCCGCCCGATCGACGGCGCCCAGTATCGACGCCTCGTCCGCCATGTCGAGCGCGATCGTCGCAACGGCCGGGCCGGGCACGGCTGCAAGTTCTTCCCGCAGCACCCCCATCCGCTCCGCATCGCGGTCGGCAATGCAAAGGGCTGCGCCGCTCCGGTGCAGAAGGTGGCAGACCGGCGCGCCCAGATAGCCGGCACCGCCGGCGACCAGAATGCGGCGCCCTTCGAGCATGGTCATCGTTCGCTCCCGTCGATCTCGATGATCCGACGCTCCAGCCACGAGCGCTTGGCGGCGAGCGCGAGCGCAAGGTTCAGCCGCGCCTCCTCGAGTGTTGCCAGATCGTCCGGCTTGCCTTCCAGCGCGTCGAGCATCGCGTTGGCCTGCAAGGCAAAACGCGCCTGATGGGCCTCCATAGGGGCCAATCCCTCCATGAAGTCGCGCTGTTCGGCCCATGCGCCGCTGTCATCATCGGCGAACTTCAGCGTCGAGTGATCGAGCATCAGATTGCCGCACGTGCCGATCATCTCGAATGTCGACACATGCCGCTTCTGAAACTGGTTGATCGTCAGATTGGCCATGGCTCCGCCTTCAAAGCGGATGTTGACCAGGCATGTGTCCTCGGTGCGGCTGCCTTCGAGCGCCATCCGGTCATGCATGGCGCCGACGGTTGTGGGTCGGCCGAGCATCCAGATCAACGCGTCGAAGCTGTGGCTGGCGGCATCAAGGATGGCGCCGCCGCCCATCTCCGGGCTCGAATAGTAGGTTTCGCGATAGTCCGGCCGGTACTTGGGAAACTCTTGTGAAGCGTTGACGTAGGCGAGCTTGGGGACGCCGATCTTGCCGTCGAGGACGTGGGCACGCATCGCCTTCAGTTCGGGGGCATTGCGACGGGTGTAGCCGACGCGCGCGATGATGCCCTTGTCATCGACCTGCCTGAGAACAGCGTCCACGCCATCCATGGTGACGGCGAGCGGCTTTTCGACCAGGAACGCAAGGCCGGCCCGGGCGCACGTCATCATGATATCCACATGCCGGTGGGCCGGAGCACAGATCACGGCAAGATCCTGCGCGGCCAGATCGACGTGTTCGAGATCGGCTTGGCTGCTTTGGGGCGCGTACAGGCTTTCGGCGGATGACCGCCGGGTTGTGTCCGGCTCCACATAGCTCAGCACCGCACGACCGGTCTCGGCAAATCCCTTGATGTGGCGGCGACCGATCCCGCCGGTTCCCACGATCACAACGCGATGCATGAAGCTCCCCTGGCACCAAGCACCAGAACGCGCTTGACACCCTCAAATACTATGTTGTTATGTTAAGCTTATATCTTGGCGCGTCAACGGCTTTGGCGAAAAAGGCAAGATAGATCAGGCTGTTGCGCGACAAGCGGCAGGCGGGGAGTCACGGCGCAGGGTTGATGTTGCATTGAGACCTGATGCGCCTCCATCGGCTGCCGCACTGCGGCACGCAGTGACGATGACCGGCCGGGCATTGCTCGCCCATCCGGCCCGCTGGCCGCGCGCAAGGGCTCAAGAACGGGAAGCGGCATCAAGCCGCCGGTCGGTGAGAACGCCTGGGTAGACGCATGTCGGCTGATGGGTGTCACCTTGCCAAGGATGCAAAAAGCAAAGGGAACGCCATGAAGAACCAACTTCTCGCAATGACCGCCGGGCTCCTGATGTCGACCGCCATCGCAGGAACGGCCGTCGCCGAGGCGATCAACGACAGCCAGCTCTCCGACCCGCGCGTTCGCCAGGCCATTGCCTATGCGCTCGACATGGAGACGATCGTCGACACGATCTTCGAGGGCAACGCGATCCTGGCCGATGGCCTGCAACCGCACGGCCCGAACAAGCCAGAAGGCCTGAGCTACTACAAGTACGATCCGGACAAGGCGCGCGCGCTGCTTTCGGAGGCGGGCTGGAACGACAACCGCGAACTGGACGTCGTCTACTACTACTCCGACCAGATCACGGCCGACTTCATGGCCGCCATGCAGGCCTATCTGGCCGATGTCGGCATCCGGATGAACTATCGCCTCCTGGAAGGCGATGTCGGCGCCCAGCTCACCGTGATGCCCGATGATCCGGAAGCTGGCCCTTCCGGGCTTTCATGGGACATCGCCTATGGCGCGCGTGCGGCACTGGCGCCGCACGAATACTTCAACCGCTTCGCATTTGGCCAGATGCCGATGATACCCAACATCGACCAGATGAACGATTTGGTGGCAAAATCCAACGGCAGCGCCGATGTCGCGGTTCAGCGTGAGGCGTTTCACGAGATGGAGCGCCTTGTGAACGAGAACGTTCACATCATGCCGCTCTACTACCAGCAGTTGTTCATCTTCCAGAGTGACCGGATTGACCGCAACGGCAACCCCTACGGCAACGAGCAGTACAACTACAATTGGGGCATCACCGAATGGACGGTCGAACCCAATGAGGACGGCGAAAGGGTCGCCTACACCAACACCGGCCCGCAACAGTTCTTCGAACTGCCGTGGCGCAACCTGGGCATCTGGATCACCTCGAAGGCCGTCTTCGACACGGTGCTTCTGGCCGATGGCGCGCTGACGCCGATCGGCGGTGAACTGGCCGAGAGCTACGAGATGAGCGAGGACGGCCTGACCCTGACCATCACCATGCGCGACGATGCGCTTTGGCACGATGGCGATCCGGTCACTGCGGACGATGTCGCATGGAGCATCCAGGCCGCGGCGATGAACCCGACCACACAGCCAACGGTCAGCGCTTCGTTCCGCGCGATCGAAGGCGCGGAAGCCTATGTCGCCGGCGACGCCGACGAGATTTCCGGCATCTCGGTCGACGGCAATGCGGTCACGCTCAGCTTTGAGACGGTGGCGCCGAACATCCTGCTGTCATTGACCCAGTTCCACCCGCTGCCCAGCAAGTACTTCGAGGGCGTGGACCCGATCCAGCTCCAGCAGTCGGACTTCTGGCAGAACCCGGTTGGCTCGGGGCCATTCAAGATCGATGAGGTGCGCATGAACGACTTCATGACGCTGGTGCCGTTCGAAGACTATCATGGTGGCGTTGCCAAGATCGAACGGATCATCGCCACGCCGTCGGGCGATGGCGACGGCAACCTGATCCGCAACGCTGCGGCCGGGCGTGCCGATTTCGGCTACACCAAGAACACTGCCGATGTGCCGGCACTCGAGGAGATCGAGGGCATGACGGTGATCCCGATCGACTTCCCCTACACGCGCATGTTCTGGATCAACCAGTTCGTCCGCAAGTAGGACCGGATTGGCGCCGACACTCCCAAGCCCGTCGCGAACGCGGTTTCGCGGCGGGTCGGCGCCTACCTTCAACCCGGCTCGTACGACTGCCTTGATCCGGAAAGCGCAATGCTGACCTACACCATTCGGCGCCTCCTGACCCTCATTCCGATGGCGCTCGTGATCAGCTTTCTGGTCTATGGCGGGCTCGAACTGACGCCGGGAGACGCAGTTTCGCACATGATCCCGCCGGAAATGGCGGGCACACTGCCACCCGAGCGGCTTGACGCACTGCGCGACTCGCTGGGTCTGAACGACCCTTTCGTCGTCCGCTATGGCATTTGGCTCACCGGGCTGTTTCAGGGCAATTTCGGCTTCTCACTGACCGCCGGCGTTCCGATCCGTGAGATCGTACTCGACCGGCTGCCCGCAACGCTCGAACTGTCGATCGCCGCGCTTTTGTTCTCGACGCTGTTCGGCCTCATCCTGGGCACGATCAGCGCGTTGACCCGAGGCACGACGACCGATCACACGTTGACCGTCGTCGGCATGGTCGGCGTGTCGATCCCGGAATTCTTCTTCGGCCTTGTGGCCATATTGGTGTTCGCTCTCAATCTGGGATGGTTGCCGGTCGGCGGGCGTATGCTGCCCGGCTATGACAGCTTCTGGGACCGGCTGCCGCACCTGATCATGCCCGCGCTGGTTCTGTCGATCATGATGACTGCGGGCGTCATGCGCTATGCGCGCTCGTCCATGCTGGACGCGCTCTCCAAGGAGTTCGTCAAGACGGCGCGCTCCAAGGGCATGCCCGAATGGCGTGTGAACCTCCTGCACGGCCTGCGCGTCGCGCTCACACCCGTGATCGTCCTGATCAGCTTCCGCCTGCCGATCCTGATCGGCGGTTCGGTGATCATCGAGGAGGTGTTCCAGTGGCCCGGCATCGGCTCGGAGTTCATCGCCGCGGTACGCTCGCAGGACTATCCGCTGGTGATGATGATCGCGCTCCTGTCGGTAATCGCCGTGCTGCTGGCCAGCCTGATCGTCGACCTGCTGACCGCGCTGATCGACCCGCGCGTCCGGCTGGGAGATTGATCGGATGACCGCAACGCTCCCAAGCCCGGGCGCCAAGCAAACCGCTCGCCCGCGCACACGTCACGACAACCAGTTCGACCGCATCCGAGCCCGCGAGGAAGCCGGCACGTTCAAGGCTCCCGTTCAGGGCCGGTTCTTTTCCAAGTTCCGCGGCAACAAGCTGGCGATGATCGGTCTGGTCGTCTTCACGATCATCGTCCTGGCATCGCTTTTCGCGCCGCTTCTCACCACGCATGATCCGCAGCAGATCAACCTGCGCGCCATGCTGCAGCCACCTTCGGCCGAGCACTGGTTCGGTACGGATCGCACCGGTCGTGACGTGTTCGCGCGTGTCCTTTACGGCGGGCAGGTATCGATCCTGGTCGGTCTGGGCAGCGCGTTGATGGCCACTGTGATCGGGGTGCTGATCGGCATCTACACCGCCTATGTCGGCGGCTGGGTCGACGGGCTGGCGATGCGCACCTCGGAAGTCCTGATGGCTTTCCCGCAGATCATCCTCGTGCTGATGCTGGTCGCGATCCTCGGGCAGTCGCTGACCAACCTGATCCTGATCTTCACCCTGACCGGCTGGGGCGGCATTTACCGCATGGCCCGCGCGCGGATGCTGTCCTTGCGCGAAGAGGATTACGTCCAGGCGCTGCGCGCTTTCGGCCTCTCGCCGGCGCTCATCGCCTACAAGCACATCCTGCCCAACGCGCTCGGACCGATCATGGTCAACACGACGCTGTCGACCGCCGCCTTCATCCTCCAGGAAGCGGGTTTGAGCTTCCTTGGCCTTGGTGTCCCGCTGTCGACGCCGACCTGGGGCAACATCCTCAATGTCGCTCAGGACCTGCGCGTGCTCGAAAACAACTGGTGGCTGTGGCTGCCGGTCGGCATCGTGATTTCGCTGTTCGTGCTCAGCGTCAACCTGATCGGCGACGGCCTGCGCGATGCGACAGACCCGTCCCAGCAAGGATGAGCGAGATGTCCGCCGCAAACGACGTCGCGCTGACGGTGAAGGACCTCAAGACCTTCATCTACACAAACAATCGCTGCAACAAGGCGGTGAACGGCGTGTCGTTCACCATCCGGCGCGGGCGCACGCTGTGCGTGGTCGGCGAAAGCGGCTGCGGCAAGTCGGTCACCGCCGCCTCGATCATGCAGCTGCTGCCGACCCTGTCGCGCATCGAGGATGGGGAAGTCACCTACCACAGCGACCGCGGCGATGTTCGCATCGATCTGCTGCCTCGAAACGGCCGGCAGATGCGGGCGATCCGGGGCCAGGACATCGCCATGATCTTCCAGGACCCGATGACCGCGCTCAATCCGGTCTACACGATCGGCTTCCAGATCATCGAGATGCTGCGCTACCACACGACGCTGGGCTGGCGCGCGCGCTACAACAAGGCGATCGAACTGCTGCAGTCGATGGGCATTCCGCTGCCCGCCCAACGCGTCGATGAGTACCCGCACATGTACTCGGGCGGGATGCGCCAGCGCGCGATGATCGCCATGGCCATGTCCTGCAACCCGAAGATCCTGATCGCGGACGAGCCGACCACGGCGCTGGACGTGACCATCCAGGCGCAGATTTTCGATCTGATGGAGACACTCAAGCGCGACCACGGCACGGCCATCATGCTCATCACGCACGACATGGGCGTGGTCGCCGAACTCGCCGACGAAGTTGCGGTCATGTACATGGGCAACATCGTCGAGGCCGGAACCGTCGACGAGGTGCTGCGCACACCGCGCCATCCCTACACCAAGGCCTTGCTGGAATCGATCCCGGTCCTCGGCCGTGGCAAGGATCAGGACATCCGCGCCATTCCCGGCCAAACGCCCAACCCCTATCAGCGACCGCCGGGGTGCCAGTTTGCCGACCGCTGTCGCTATCGCGTCGCCAAATGCGACACCGCCCCCGAGGAAACGCAACTGAGCGACACGCACCGCGTGATGTGCTGGCGCCATGCGGACGAAGAGGTCTATCTCGATGCCGCAGAGTGACCTCGCAGACAAGGCGATCGACAACGGGGCCATGCCGTCCGACCAATCCGCCGATACCGGAGAAAATCAGCCGATCCTTACGCTCAAGGATGTGAAGATCCATTTCGCGGTCACCGCCGGTGTCTTCAAGCGCGTCGTCGGCCATGTGCGCGCGGTCGACGGCATCGACCTCGAAGTGCGCCGCGGCGAGGTGCTCGGCCTTGTCGGCGAAAGCGGCTGCGGCAAGACCACGCTCGGCAAGGGTATCCTGCAGCTCGTCAATGTCACCGAAGGCAACGTGACCTATCGCGGCAACGGGGAAACGGTCGATCTCGCCCAGCTCGACGACAAGGCGTTGATACCGTTCCGCAAACGGCTGCAGATCGTCTTCCAGGATCCCTATTCCTCGCTCAATCCCGCGTTCACGATCTTCGGCTCGCTACAGGACTCACTCAAAAAGTACGGCATCACCGAGCGCAAGGAGCGGCGGCGCATCATTGGTGACTTGCTCGAAGCGGTGAACATGAGCCGCGATGCGATGGACCGTTATCCGCACGAGTTCTCGGGCGGCCAGCGCCAGCGCATCGGCATCGCAAGGGCGCTTTGCGTCGAACCCGAACTGATCGTGTGCGACGAGGCCGTCAGCGCTCTGGACGTGTCGATCCAGGCACAGGTTCTGCAGTTGCTCATGGAGCTCAAGCGCGACAAGAACCTGACCTACATCTTCATCACGCACGACCTGAGCGTGACCGAATACCTCTGCGACCGGATCGCGGTGATGTATCTGGGCAAGATCGTTGAACTGTGCGACGCCGAAGACCTCTACGCCAACGCGCTGCACCCGTACACGGAGGCGCTGCTGTCGGCGATCCCGGTCGCCGATCTCGACAAGCAGACCAAACGGATCGTCCTTGAGGGCGACGTCCCCAGCCCGGTCAACCCTCCCAGCGGCTGCCGTTTCCACCCGCGCTGCCGCCACGCCATGGAGGTCTGCAGCCAGGTCGAACCACCACTGAAGCGCTACAGGATCGACGGCCGCGATCACCATGCCGCTTGCCATCTCATCGAGCGTGAACCGGCCGACTGAAGCCAGCACAGGAGAACGCCGCAATGGCGCGCCATGACATCGCCAAGCTGGGCGGGGTGATACCGGCCCTGATCACCCCATTCGACCGGGACGGGCATTTTGACCCCGATCGCATGCGCGCCTGTACGCGCCACCTTCTCGGTCGCGGCATCACCGGCCTCTACCTCACCGGATCGACCGGCGAAGGCTTCATGATGTCGCCCGAGGAGCGCCGTGAGGTGGTCGAGACCGTGATCGACGAAGTCGGCGGCGAGGTGCCCGTGATCGTCCATGTCGGCGCAATCAGCACCTTCCATTCGATCGCACTGGCCAAACATGCGGCCGATGTGGGCGCCGACGCTGTGTCCTCCGTGCCGCCGATCTACTGGCCGTTCACGGCCGCGCAAATCGTCCGCTACTACGAGGAACTGACGGCAGCCACCGATCTGCCCATGCTCGTCTACAACATCCCGCTCGCAGGCCAACTCGGCTTCGACACGATTGCGCGGCTGGCCGCGATCCCCGGAGTCGCCGGAATCAAGTACACCGGCCCGACCCAGTTCGACTACACCCGCATGCGCGCCGAAATCGGGCCCGATTTCCGTGTCTTCTCGGGCGCCGACGAGATGGCGCTGTCGGGTCTCATCTACGGTGCGCCGGGCCTGATCGGGTCCTTCTACAACATCATGCCCGAACTCTTCATCGCCATGGTGGCGGCGGTGCGCGAAGGACGATTGGCCGAGGCGCAGGCCCTGCAGAACAACGCCAATGAGGTGATCTTCTTCATGCTGAGGGGGCAGACGCTCGCCGCGGTCAAGCGGATCATGGCCTGGCAGGGCGCCGATGGTGGCTACTGCCGCGCGCCGCTCGACAACGATATCTCCGCATCCGACGAGGAGACGCTGCGTGACGGTCTGAAAGCACTGCGCGACGCGCAGGGCATCACCGGCATCGCCTTTCTGGACGCCCTATGACGCTGCGGCGATATCGGCGCGTGCCGCATCCACCAGCGCCCGTGCCGTATCATGAAACAACGCCTTGCGCTGCACCGGCGATAGGCCGATCTGCCGCGCACCGCGCTTCATCGCGCGCAACTGTTCGTACCGGATGTAGGTCATGCGCGGGTCGCAATGGCCGAGCCGCAGATCGTGGTTCTCCGGCGAAAGGAACGACCACGCGTTGCCGAATGTGATGTATTTGCCGCGCATCGGCCCGATCATGTCGTCGCTGCCATACATGACGCGATCGACGCCGACGCCGGTGTAGAGCGCATCCAGCGCGTCGGACTCGCACACCGTCGATGTGTCGTACCAGACATTCGGCAGACCCCGGATCGCGGCGGCGGCCGCTTCGATGGCCCATGCCGAATAGCTGCGCGCGCAATGGGCAAGGATCCAGCGAGCGCGTGGATAGGCGTCGCTGAGCCGGTTGATCTCGGCGATGTTGTCAGGGTCGGCGATCGCCGCGCGCTTGGAAAGGTGCATCATGATGACCAGCCCGAACCGGTCGGCGATGGCAATCTGGTGCTCGGGCAGGAAATCGGTGATCGATGCATCGGCGCGATCTGCAATCCGGGCATAGTTCAAGTAGGGTTTGAGGCCGATCAGGCCCTTGTCGAGAACCGCCGCCTCGATCTGCGCCGCGCTCATACCCGGATGGACGAGCATCAGGCCGGCGGAGTGCGGCGCCGCTGAGGTTTGTTGGGCAATGTAGGCGTTCGACGCTTCAAAATCGCACGGTTCGGGGAAGGGCATCGGAAAGGCCAGCCGGTCGACCTTGCGGCCTGGCATCAGCGCGGCATCGACCGCATCGGCCAGCGACCAGTCCACCTCCGGAAAGTCCCGTCCGATCAGCTTGTAAGGACCCGTGTCGCGGTCCGGATCGGTGTTGAAGGCCCAGCGGTAGACATGCGTATGCGCGTCGAACACCGATTGCGGAACGAACTCATCCAGTTCTTCGGCCCAGATGCGCCGGTCCAGATCGGTCGGCGCCCAATGCGGCTCACACCGAGGATCATTTTGAGCCTCGCTCATGCTTGCCTCCCCGCACGATTTATATTGTTATGCGTATAACAATATAGGCAATCATTGGGGCGGTGAAGAGGAAAAGCCATGAGCAACGGGCAGGCCATGTGGCACCGTGCGCGCAAGCGCATTGCCGGCGGGAACATGCTGTTGTCCAAGCGGCCCGACATGTTCCTGCCCGATCGTTGGCCGACCTATTTCGCGCGCGCAAGGGGCTGCCGTGTCTGGGACCTCGACGGTCGCGAACTGATCGATATGGCGACGATGAGCGTTGGCACCAACACGCTCGGCTACGGTCATCCCGAGGTCGATGCCGCCGCCCGCGCAGCCATCGACGAGGGCACGATGAGCACGCTCAACGCCCCCGAGGAGGTCGAACTGGCCGAGCGGCTGGTGGCCATGCACCCTTGGGCCGAGATGGCGCGCTTTGCGCGCACGGGCGGCGAGGCCAACGCCGTTGCCATTCGCATCGCGCGTGCTGCAAGCGGGCGCGATGGCGTTGCGATTTGCGGCTATCACGGCTGGCATGACTGGTACCTGGCGACCAATCTGGGCGGTACAGAACAGCTTGACGATCACCTTCTGCCCGGCCTCGATCCCAAAGGCGTGCCTTCGGCGCTGGCCGCGACCGTCTTTCCCTTCGACTACAACGACGCCGACACACTGGACGCACTGGTCCGCGAGCATCCGATTGGCGTGATCAAGATGGAGGTGCAACGCAACGCACCGCCAGCGCCCGGCTTTCTCGAACGCGTCCGCGCCATCGCCGATGCCAATGGCTGCGTGCTGATCTTTGACGAATGCACCTCCGGCTTCCGGCAGACCTTTGGCGGGCTGCATCTGTTGCACGATGTGCGGCCGGACATGGCCGTTTTCGGCAAGGCACTCGGCAATGGCTATGCAATCACCGCTGTCCTGGGCAACCGGGCGGTGATGGAGGCCGGCCAGGGCAGCTTCATCAGTTCGACATTCTGGACAGAGCGGATCGGCCCGGCGGCAGCGCTCGCAACACTCGACGTGATGGAGAGGGAACGCTCCTGGGAGCGCATCACCGAAACCGGAAACCGGATCAAAGCGCGCTGGCAGGCGCTGGCCGAAGCGAACGGCGTCGCCCTGACAACAAGCGGACTGCCGGCGCTGGCCGGCCTCACCTTCGATGGCCCCGACGCGTTGGCGCTCAAGACGCTGGTCACGCAGGAAATGCTGAAGGCCGACTTCCTTGCAACCAATGCCGTCTATGTCAGCACCGCCCATGACGATTCGGTGGTCGACGCCTACTTCGATGCGCTCGATCCGGTGTTCGCGATGATCGGCGACTGTCAGTCGGGACGCAGCGACGTCGCGGACCTTTTGGACGGACCGGTGTGCAGCTCCGGCTTTGCGCGGCTGAACTGAGAGGGCGTCATGTCGCGACAAGTCTACATTTCCGGGACGCTGTATCCTGAAGCGGACGCCAAGATCTCCGTCTTCGACAGCGCCATCATGCTCGCGGATACGGTTACGGAATCGACACGAACCTTTCGGCACAAACCTTTCAAGCTCAATGAGCATATCGAGCGGCTCTATCGGTCGCTGAAGCTGACGCGCATCGATCCGGGCATGGATGAAGCTGCAATGCTCAGGACGACGCTCGACGTGTACCAGGCCAATCTGGGCACCTATGCCGACGGTGACGATTGCTGGATCGTGCACAACATCTCGCGGGGTCTGGCGATCGCCGGCGCCGATCCGACCGTTCAGGTGGGACAGCCTACGGTGATGATCTTCACACAGTTCATGGACCTGAAACCATGGGCCCGCTTCTACCAGGAAGGCTGCCATGGCGTGACGCCGGTCAGCCGCATGGTGCCGTCGCAATCGCTCGATCCCCGGATCAAGAACCGAAGCCGCCTCGCCTACACCATGGCCGAGATGGAAGCCAAGCGCGTCGATCCGGACGCCCAAAGCGTCATTTTGGACATTGATGGCAACGTTGCCGAAAACAAGGGCGGCAATGTCTTCTGCGTCTCAAACGGCGTGCTCAAGACGCCGACGACGGTCAACTGTCTGGCAGGCATCAGCCGCGCCACCGTGCTGGAACTTGCTGAAAGACTTGGCATTCCGGCCCAGGAAACCGTGTTGCAGCCCTATGATCTGGCAACCGCTGACGAGATGTTCTTCACCTCCACCCCCTACTGCATCATGCCGGCGACGCGCTTCAATGGCTACATCGTCGGCGACGGCACGGTCGGGCCGGTGACCCAAAGCCTTCTCACCGCTTGGAGCGAGATGGTGGGCATGGACATCGTTGCCCAGGCGCTCAACCAGATCCAGTGATCTGCAGGCACCGCCAGCTCCAAGCATCGACAGCAAACAGTCGGCGGGATCATGCGAACGGGTGCGCGCTCCGGCGAAACGCGCCGGGCGTCATGCCACGCGAGCGGCGAAAGGCAGCCGCGAGGGTCTCCGCATGGCCATAGCCGACCTGGCTTGCGATCTCGGCCAACGAGTAGCCGGTTGTCGACAGCAAGGCCTCGGCACGCGTCAGCCGCAACTCACGCAGGTATGAGCCCGCCGAACCACGCCCGTGGCGCCGATGCAGTGCGCGCAGCGTGCTCTCACGAACGCCGATGAGCGCGGCCACGTCCGCCAGGCCCCGCATGGCGTGGAGGTCGCGCGCTGCCGCCTCCCAGGCCGCGGCCAATCGCGCGTCATCGCGTGCCATCGCCGTCGGAAGTGCCGGCGACGCGGCAGCTACAAAACCATCGATGATGACCCGAAGCAGCCGGCTGCGCCGCGCCAACGCATCCGGCGCGTGTTCGGCAAGGTTCATCGCAACACGGACGAGATTATGCAGGTTGTGGCGCTCGCCCGGCGACGGCACCATATGGCCTGGCCCCTCAGGCAGACCGTCGATCGGCGCCTTCAGCTCGAAATGGCACACCGAGGCGGAGGCGAAAGCCCCGCACGCCGCTCCGAAAAACGCCGTACCGGGCAAGATCAAAACGCCATTGGGCGCCCCGAGCGTAAGGATCTGTCCCCCGCCGCCAAACCGCAACTCAACCGAGCCGGAATGAATCCAGAGTAGATCAAAAAACGGCCAACGGACAGGCCCGATCGGGTAGCGCCGATCGAACCGTCCATAGGCATGGCGGCCGGGCACGATGGTCGGCCCACTGTCGTCATTCATCGCCAAGGCAAGACGATAGTGAAGGTGATCATCGGTTTTCCTCGTTTGACGTCGATCTTGCCAAACGACAACCGTGCGTGTCCATGATCAAATCGCTCTCAAACGAGAGGAGCCCCGCAATGCCAATGGCCGAGATCGACACGAACCGGTTCAGCGCCAGCTTCAACCGCGACGGCTATGCCGCAGTCACGCCGTTGTTTGATGCCGAACGCATGGCTGAAATCAACCACGAGCTCGACCGGTTCATCGCCGAGGTCGTACCGACCATGCCGCGCGAGGAGGTCTATCTTGAGCAACGCGGCGATGCGGGCACGCTCAAGCAGTTGCAGAAGCTGAATGTCTACGACGACTACTTTCGTCAGATGTGCGAGAGCGACACCATTCGCGATCTCGCCGAGGCCGCGCTGGGCGAACAAGCGATCGTCCAGAACCTGCAGTACTTCAACAAACCCGCCGGGATCGGCCAGCCGACACCGCCCCACCAGGACGGCTACTACTTCCACCTGTCGCCCTGCAAGGCGGTGACCGGCTGGCTGGCGCTGGAGCCCGTCGATCACGAGAACGGCTGCATCCATTACGTGCGCGGATCGCACGTTGAGCCCGGTTTCCGCCCGCACGGTCGGTCCAATGTGCTCGGCTTCTCGCAGGGTATCACCGATTTCGGCACCGATGACGACAAGGCCAACACCGTGGCCTGTCCGGGCGATGCCGGCACGTTCCTGCTGCATGACGCCAAAATCATCCATTGGGCCGGCGCCAACACCTCGCCCACGCGGTCGCGCCGGGCGCTCGGCTTTGTCTATTTCGGTCAGAGCGCCAAAATCGATGAGGACGCCAAGGCGGCCTACAAGGCGAAACTGGAGGCCGATCTCAAGGCCGCCGAGAAGATCTGAGGCTCATCAATGGCATGGCGACCGCACGGCATTTGGGGCACGGTTCTGCTGCCCATCAAGGACGGTGCGATAGACTTCGGCGCTCTGGCCGAAACCGTCGACATCCTGTGCGAGAGCCCGCTTGCAGGCATCTATACCAATGGCACGGCCTGCGAGTTCCACAATCAGACCGAGGCCGAGTTCGACGCGATCACCGAGATGGTCGCCGCAAGGGCAAGCGCGGCCGGCATGCCGTTTCAGATCGGCGTGAACGACACCAACCCGCGCCGTGCACGCGAGCGGCTGGCCCGCATTCGTGACCTTGGACCGCGCGGCGTTCAGATCATCCTGCCGGACTGGTGGGCGCCATCGCCGGACGAGCAGAAACGTTTCGTTGCGGGCATGCAAAAGGCCGCGGGCGACCTGCCGCTGATCCTCTACCAGCCGCCACACGCCAAGGCTCTCCTGTCGCTGGCCGAAATCGCCGCGTTGCGGACGGAGGCGCCGGGGCTGGTCGGGATCAAGTGCCTTGGCGGAGATGAGGATTGGTACGCCGAGCGTCGCCGCCTCCTGCCCGGCTTCTCGGTCTTTGTCGGGGGCGGTTCGGTTGCCTTCGGAAGACCCTTGGGCGCTGACGGGTCCTATTCGAACCTTGCGTGCCTCACCCCGCACGGCGCCGCACGCCATTGGGGCATGATCGAGACAGATCCGGACCTGGCGCGCGACATCGAGGCACGTTTCACGGGCTTTCTGAAGACCGTTCTGCTGCCGCTTTCCGGCGGCCAACGTCGCCTGTCGAACTCGGCGCTGGACAAGCTCATGGCCGCGGCCGGCGGCTGGGGTCCGATCGGCCCCGATCTGCTCTGGCCTTACATCGGAGCGGACACGGACACAGTGACCGCAGTCGCGCGAGCGGCGCGTGCGGCGCTGCCGGAGTTCTTCGAAGGCTAACGGCTGGCCGGAACAGCGCCCGTGCGGATACGGCGGTCGAAAGGCCGCCAGTCGTCGACCGGATCGAGCGGATACACGGGCCTCGGAATGCGTTTCCATGGCAACGCATGAACGTCGGACTGGCCCGGGCCTGGCGTATCGGCGCGGATCACCTGCGCCGTTAGCGGAGCGAAGAACTGGAAGTTCGACGCGGTCTTGAGAACTGCGATTTTGTAGTTCTCCGGCGCGACACCGAACGCACGGTAGACATCGGGCAAGTTGCCGGCGACACCGCGCTTCTCGCTGACCAACAGCGTCACGGGACCGACATCGAATACAACCACCCGGCCCATGTCGATATGCGACTGGTGATGGAAGGCGACCGGCACCCGACTGCCGTCGGCAACGCTGCGAACCTTGCCTGTCACCTCGAGCGGCGCAAAGAACGCGGGCGCGGATTCGCCGCCAAGCGGAAGCGTCACCTCGGCGCCCTCGCCGGCCTCGGCAAGCCGCGCCACGGCATCAACCGAGATCAGCGGGATCAAGGTCGGGCTCGCGAAGCCCTGCCTCAGGATTGATTCCAGAATGATGTTGCTGTCGCCTGCGGCGCCGCCAAACACCGTGTCACCGGTATCGCTGAGCACGATCATGCCGTCTTCCGCCCGGTCGGCCATGCGCACCGCATCGTCAACCGAAATCGCTTCGCGGTCCTGAAATGCGTCGCGCATCGACCAGGCGAGATCAGCCAGTTCGTCAGCCAGCTCCTCGGCAAGGTCAGGTTCGTCATCGGTGACGACGATGGTCGACCACCCGCCCTCATCCACATCCAGCCAGGGTTGCATCGGGTAATTTGACGCTTGCAGCACACGCGGGTCGGCCTCCATCGCCCGCGCACGATCGAACCATGTCTTCATCGGACCCTTTGACGTCAGGAACTGCTCCTGATGCGACAGGAGCGGGATCTTGCGCCAAACCATGACCGGCCGCGCGCCTTCCGCAACGATCCGAAACAGCAACTCACCGCCGACACGCCCGGTATCGTGCAGATCATGCGGCTGCGTGCGGTGGCCGACAATCGCATCGCAGTTGGCGACCATCCGATTGGTGATGTTGGCGTGGTGGTCGATCGCTGCCACGATCGGCACATCCGGCCCCAGCACCGACCGGCACAACGCGGCCTGCGCGCCCTCCACATCGTCCAGATGCTCCGCCGCGCAAGCACCATGCACCTGAAGCGCAAGGCCATCGATCGGGCCGGCGGCCTCAAGGCCTTGGCGGATGCGGTCGGCGAAGAAATCGAAAGCTTCGCGCGTGATCCGTCCCCCAGCCACCGCAAATGCACTGACGATCGCAACCGTTTCGACGTCATGCCCGCACCGGTCGACGGCATCGAGATAGCCGGCAACCATGCTGCCATGGATCGCCTTGGCGAGCATCGCTTCTCCGCTGTCGATGCCGAAGGCGCGATAGTCGTCGAGCGTCGTGAGCACCGGATTGAAGTCGTTGGTCTCCTGGGCAATGTGGATCAGCGCGATGCGCACGGTCGGTTTCCTCCAATGGGCGACGATGACGGGTTCGGCAGGCCCGTCCTCGGGCACGAAGCTGGCTGTTCATGCCTGCCGCGCCATGCGCCCGAAGACGGCAAAGTGAAATCCAGATTGATCATCATTCAGCAGTATTGAATAGGATCAGCGGCACCACACAAGCAAACCCAGTCAATTAGCCCTTGTCAAGCTGGCCTTGAGGTGCCTTAGTGCGCTGACGACTGTCATTTCGACCGAGATCATCTCCGACAATGAACCATGGTTCATTATTATTGAATGGAACTGGAGCATTGGAAGCCAGGATTCAATCGATCGGCCGGGCCGCCGCGTTGCTCCACGCGATGAGCGACGGCGAGTGGGTCGCGTTTTCCGATCTCGCGGCACGTCTCGGCATCGCCAAGACCACGACCAGCAATCTCGTCGGCGCGCTGGTTGATGTCGGCATGGTCGAGCATGATGCCCGGCGTGGCGCTTATCGACTTGGATTGCCACTGCTTGCGTACGGCAAGGCGGTGGAGCGGCGTCTCGACGTCGCCGCCGTGCTGCGGCCGCATCTGATCGCGCTGAGCGCTGCCACGCGGGAAACGGTCAACCTGGCGCTGCCGTGCCCGACCGACGCGCTCATTGTCGAAAGCCTTGAAGGCAGCCGCTCGCTGCGGGTTTCGTCCTATTCGGGCACCCGGGCCAGCTATCATTCCACTGCGTGCGGGCGCGCGTTGCTCGCCTGGCAGGATCCCGCGTTTCGTCAGGCGATTTTCGCGATCGGCCCGCTCAGGGCGGTGACGCAGCAGACGGTGACCGACACCGCAACGCTTGAGGCGCAGCTTGCCGAAGGCCGCGAGCGCGGCTGGTTCACCGAATGCGAAGAAAACGAAGCCGGCAGTGCCTGTGTCGCGGTTCCGGTGTTCGGGCCGGACGGCAGCGTCCTTGCTGCGGTCAGCATCGCTGGCCCGGTGACCCGCTTTGATGGCGACATCGAGCGTCGCCACGCCGCACTTCTCATGGAAAGGCTGCACCGGACCGATCTGTTCGGCGCGCCTGACCAACCTGACCAAGCGGCAAGGAAAGCCGTGGCATGACTGATCGCCGCCCGGCGCAAGCCGCCGATCGTGCCGAAACCATCACGACAAGGGAAGAAACGCCGATGCAACCCCAACAAGAACTCGCCCCACGCAGCGCGGCGGACCAGGCCAGCCACGGGTTCGACCGATCCGCGCAGGCGATTGAGGACAACAAGGCGTTCATGCCCGGCGGGGTCAGCAGCAATTTCCGACTTGGCATGGCGCCGACGCCGCTGGTGATCGAAAGCGGCGAAGGCCCCTACCTCACCGACGTCGATGGCAACCGTCTGATCGACTACTATCTCGGCATGGGGCCGATGATCCTTGGCCATCGCCCGAAACCGGTCATCGATGCGGTCACCGCCCAGCTTGAGCGCGGCATTCTCTTTGCGGGGCAGACCCGGATCGAGGCACGCGCGGCACAACTGGTCTGCGAGAAGGTGCCCTGCGCCGAACGGATGCGCTTCAACACGTCGGGTTCGGAGGCCATACAGGGCGCCCTGAGGCTCGCGCGAGCCGCCACCGGGCGGCGCACCGTTCTCAAGTTCGAGGGGCATTACCACGGTTGGTTCGACAACGTGCTGTGGTCGGTCGCACCCGGCCCGGACGCGGCCGGCGACGCGCAAGCTCCTGACCTTGTACCCGGCAGCAAAGGCCAGCTCGACAGCTCCGCAGACGGTCTGGCGGTGCTTGGCTGGAACGATTTGGAAGCCGTCAAGGCACGCCTTGCCCAGGGCGACGTCGCCGCAGTCATCATGGAACCGTCCATGTGCAACGCCGGCGCGATCCATCCCGAAGACGGCTATCTGGAAGGCGTGCGCGAAGCCTGCACCGAGACCGGCACGATCCTGATCTTCGATGAGGTGATCACCGGGTTCCGTCTGGCGCCGGGCGGCGCTCAGGAACGGCTCGGCGTCACACCCGATCTCGCCACCTTCGGCAAGGCGATCGCCAACGGGTTTCCGGTCGCGGCGCTCGCCGGCCGGGCCGACCTTATGGACCTGTGCACCCAGGGTGTCCTGCACGGCGGCACCTACAACTCCCAGCCGGTGGCGATGGCCGCCACCGCCGCCACGCTTGAAGCGCTCACGCCCGAACTGTTCGCCACGATCGAGACCGAGGGCGGCGTTCTGATGGACGGATTGCGGGATCTGTTTGCGTCCGAGGGCGTCATGGCGACCGTCACGGGCTTTCCGCAGATTTTCCACGTCGGCTTCGGCCTTGATGCGCCGGCGCGCAACTATCGCGACCTGACGCGGATGAACAAGACAGCATATCGCGCGTTCTGCGCTGCCATGCTGACGCGCGGCGTACGCTTGCTCGAGCGGGGCGCCTGGTTCCTGTCGAGTACGCACGGCCCCGACGTCATCGAGCAAACGCTCGGCGCAGCCAGCGATTCGGTGCGCGCGCTCAAGCGCGACGGCGTTCTGTGATCCCCGATTGTTCACGGTCATATCTAGTTACGGAGGAACTGACCCATGCACCATGAAACCAAACGCAAGCTCTGCCGCGGATCGACGGCGCTGGTCGCCGCGGCGATCGCGCTCGCAGGCACATTTCATGCGTCGCCCGCCAGCGCCGAGGTGGCGGACTCGCCGCGCGCGGAAGCCAACGCCGTCATCCTGGCGGCCCGGCAGGATCCCGGCACGCTCGACTACGTCAAGAGCAACCTGACCGCTCTGCGTCTTTGGGTGCCCGGCAATGTGATGGAACCGCTGGTCTACTTCAACGGAGACGGCTCGGTGTCTCCCGGCGTTGCCGAAGCATGGGAGATCAGTGAAGACCGGACGACGTACACATTCACCATCCGGGAAGGCAACTTCTCCGACGGCTCGCCGATCACCGCCGAAGACGTCATCTACTCGCTGGAAACGATGAGCGAGAGCCCGGTCGTTTCAAACGCTGCCGCACACGACGCGGTGGCCGCGATCGACAAGCTCGACGATCGCACCGTGCAGGTTCAGCTTTCGCGCCCGAGCCAGAACTTCTGGCGCGGCATGGGTGACGTGGCTGGTCTCATTCAGCCGCAGGCGGCGGCCGACCAGATCGCCACAAACCCGATCGGTTCTGGCCCGTACCGGATCGTCGAATATGTTTCCAACAGCCACATCGAGTTCGAGGCAAACCCGGAATACTGGGGCGAGCAGCCGGAAATCACGAGCGTGACGGTTCGGATCATCACCGATGGTACGGCCAAACTGAACGCGATCGAAGCTGGTGAAATCGACTCTTCGCCCGTCAACACCGTCGACCTGTGGGAACAGATCGTCAATCGCGGTTTGGACGAGAACTACACGCTGGTCACCTTCCCGCAGGCGGGCGAGCCGACCTATGCCGTGGTCAACACCAACGTCGATCCGGAGATCCGGAAGACGATTGCCATGACGCTCGATCGTCAGGCGTTCAATGATGCGTTCGGCGCACCCTGGGGCGTCGAGAACACCTGCACGTTCGGCCTGCCGCACTATCCCTGGTACCAGGCGGAGAGCGAAGACACCTGCCCCCACCCCTACGACATGGAAGGCGCGATGGCCCGCATCGCGGAAAACGGCTGGGGCGACCTCTCGCTCGAGTATGCCTCGCTCAGCGACGTGCCCGACCTGTCCCTGCCCGCTGATCTGATGATCCCGCTGATGCAGGCGGCGGGCTTCACGGTCGATCGCAACGCGATGGACCTTGCGCGCTACTCGCAGTTGATCTTCCAGGGGCGTCCGCCACAGTTCGACGTCACGATCATGGCCGGCCCCGGCGAGCCCACGCAATGGGCCTGCTCGGACCCCGAAAAGGCAGGCTGGAGCACCTATTGCAGCGCCGCCTACACCGACGCGCTGGCCGCCGCCGACCAGGCGCTGAACCAGGAGGACTACGTCAAGCACATGATGGAGGCCTCCGCCGTCCTGCGCGACGATGCGATCATCATTCCGATCATCGCGAAAGCCGGCGTCGGCCTCTACCACCCGGATCTGGTGGGCTTCATCGAGCCTCGGGTCGGCGTCGCGATCGAGTTCGCGCCGATGTCCTGGCAGTGATCGGCGCACAACATTCCAAAGCAGGCTGCCGGCAGCGATGCCGGCAACCCGCAACCGACATCTACGCGATTCCGGCATAAAGGGCCTTTACCGTGCTGTTTCGCTATGTGCTGCGAAGGCTCGTCTTCTTCATCGGGGCGATGTTCATCGCCTCGGTGCTGATCTTCGTGTTGATCAGGGCAGCGGGCGGAAATGTCGCCGCCGTGGTTCTGGGTCGCGATGCCAGCCCGGAGGCCATTGAGGCGCTGGCGATCGAATACGGCCTCGACCGGCCCTGGGTCGTGCAATATGTCGACTGGATATCCGGCATGATGGCCGGCGATCTGGGACAGTCGTTCCGCACCGGCGAGAGCGTCGCCGAACTGGTCATGTCGCGCTTGCCGATTTCCGTGCCATTGGCGGGCTGTGGCCTGCTGCTGGCCATCCTGATCGCCATCCCTGCCGGCACCTACGCGGCGCGCAACGCCGGCAATCCGTCAGGAACACTGGTCGCGCTGATCAGCCAGATCGGCATTGCCGTGCCGGTGTTCTGGGCCGGTGTCTTGCTGTCGCTGCTGTTCGGCGTCCAGCTTGGCTGGTTGCCGACCGGCGGCTGGACACCGTGGGGCACGTCCGTGGGCGGCGCCATCCAATCGCTCGTTCTGCCGGTGCTGGCGCTCGGACTGGTGATGGCGGCGTCGCTCAGCCGCTATGTCCGCACCGCCGTGCTCGACGTGATGAACCAGGACTATGTACGCACCGCGCGCGCCAGCGGCATGAGCCAGACGCGGGCTCTGCTGACAGTCGGCCTGCCCAACGCCGCACTGCCGATCGTCACATTCCTCGGCCTCCTGATCGCTGAACTGATCGGAGGGACCGTCATCATCGAAACCGTCTTCTCGCTGCCCGGGCTGAGCCGCATGATCCTTGCCAACGTCGCCGCGCGCGAGGTCATCGTCGTGCAGTCAACGGTGATGCTGATCATCGTCTTCGTGATGTTCGTCAACCTCATCGTCGACCTGCTCTATGGCCTGCTCGACCCGCGCATTCGCGTTGCCGGATAGGCGCCCGCAAAGCCATGTCTCAAGCCGAACCTCATCTGCCGGCCGAAACGCCAACGCCTCCCGCGCGGACCCGGCGCCGATTTCGGGCAAACGCCTCGCTGATCGTCGGACTGGTGCTGACCAGCGGTTTCTTTCTGATCGCGCTCATCTCGTTCTTCTACGTACCGCATGATCCCAACCTTCCCAATGTGCGCAATCGCCTCCTGCCTTTCGGCACGGCGGGCCATCTGTTCGGCACCGATGTCCTTGGCCGTGACATCACCTCGCAGTTGATGGTCGGCGCGCAGACCTCGCTGCTGGTCGGCGTTGGCGGAGCCGCGATCGCCCTGGTACTGGGCACGATCGCCGGCCTCGCGGCAGCCTCATCGAGCAAACTCGTCGACGAGACCATCATGCGAGGCGCCGACGTGTTGCTTTCGATCCCCGGCATCGTCACCGCGCTCGTCCTTGCGGCAACCATCGGCTCCGGCGCGGGCACGACGATCCTCGCGCTGACGGCATTCTTCACGCCGTCCTTCACGCGCGTGATCCGTTCGGCGGCGCTGACGGTGCTTGAGGAGAACTACATCATCGCGGCGCGCCTTTACGGCCGGAACCGCATCTTCATCCTGGCCCGCCATGTGGTCCCCAACATCGCCGGCGTGATGATCGTTCAGTTCACACTGTACTTCGCCGTTGGCATCTTGGTTGAATCGAGCCTGTCCTATCTCGGCGTCGGCGTCAGCCGACCCTCCATGTCATGGGGCCTGATGCTCAACGAGGCACAGCAGCAGGTCGGCGTGTCGTCGCCGCTTGCCATGTGGCCGGGGCTGGCCATCGTGCTCGTCGTCCTGGGCCTGAACCTGCTTGGCGACGGGCTGCGCGACATGCTCGATCCCAAACTGAACGGGAGGCGGTGATGGACACCGCAAACGCCGTCGAGGTGCGCGACCTCAAGGTCAAGGCATCCGGCTTGACCGCCGTGCGCGGCGTCTCGTTCACCATTGCGGCCGGCGGCCGCATGGGCCTTGTCGGCGAATCCGGATCCGGCAAGACGCTGACCGCCTTGTCGCTCATGGGCTTGCTTCCGATGGGCCTGCGCGCCGAAGGCGAGATCATCCACGATGGCGTCGATGTGACGACGCTTTCCGACGCGCAACTGTCGCGCAAGCGCGGACGGACCATGTCGATGGTCTTCCAGGATCCGCTGTCGGCACTCAACCCGGTGCGGCGCGTCGGCCACCAGATCGCGTCGGTGATCCGGCGTCACAAGGGCGCGGGCCGCAGCGAAGCCGCGCGGCAAGCGCTCAGCCTCATCGAGCAGATGAAACTGCCGCGTGCCGAGCGCATTGTGCGCAGCTATCCGCACGAGTTGTCCGGCGGCCAGCGCCAGCGGATCATGATCGCCATGGCTCTGGCCTGCTACCCGCAGTTGATCATCGCCGATGAGCCGACCACCGCGCTCGATGTAACGGTGCAGAAACAGGTGCTGCGCCTGCTCAACGATGCGGTCGCCGAACGCGGCTGTGCGCTGTTGATGATAACACACGACCTGCCGATCGTGGCGGCCATGTGCGAGACGGTCGCCGTGATGTATGCGGGCAAGATCGTCGAGATCGGCCCGGTCGCAGAAGTGTTCACCGCGCCTCGCCATCCCTATACGCGCAGCCTTCTGGACTCGCAGCCGACCATGGACAACATCGCCTTTGATGGCTCGACCCGCCTGCCGTCCATTCCCGGCATGGTACCGGCCCTCGACCGGCTGCCGACCGGTTGCGCCTTTCATCCCCGCTGCCCGCGCGCCGACGATGCCTGTGCCAGCCGGATACCGCCGCTCGGCGGCCACACCCGTCAATCGGCCTGCTGGCATCCATTGGCCGAAACCCGCTCCAGGGAAGATGCCGCATGAAACCCGAGGGCACGGCCATGGCGGATACGCCAATCCTTGCGGCGCGCGGGGTCACGCAGACTTATCGCCTGAACCGGACGCGCCTGTTCGAGCAGCGCCCGGTGCTGACAGCGCTCGACACGGTCGACTTTGACGTTCGCCCCGGCGAAGCCGTCGGCCTGGTTGGCGAATCCGGATCGGGAAAATCGACGCTGACCCGCTTGTTGATCGGCATCGAGGCGCCGGTCACTGGCACCGTTTCCTTCGAAACCGACGATGTCGCGCAGATGACGGTGGACCGCAGACGCCAGTTTCGCCAATCGGTGCAGATGGTGCTGCAGGATCCGCGCAGCTCGCTCGACCCGCGCATGCGCGTCGGCAACGCGCTCATGGAGCCGCTGCGCAGCCTGCAGATCGATTGCGACCATCGTGCGCGCGTGAGCGAGGTGCTTGAACAGGTCGGTCTCGACGAGCAGGCGCTCCACAAGTACCCGCACGAGTTTTCCGGCGGCCAGCTTCAGCGCATTGCGATTGCGCGTGCATTGATGCCGCAACCACGTGTGCTGGTCGCCGACGAGCCGGTGTCCGCGCTCGATGTCTCGATCCAGGCGCAGGTTCTCAACCTGTTGCGCGACCTGGTCGATGAACTCGGTCTCAGCCTCATCCTGATCGCGCATGATCTGTCGGTGGTTGCCTACACGACCAGCCGGGTCTCCGTCATGGCGGCGGGGAGGATCGTCGAGACCGGGCGGCCGGCGGATCTGTTCTCGCAGCCCAAGGCCGAGGCCACGCAGAACCTGGTCGATGCGGTTCTCACGGTTCGTGGCGGACTGGCCGGCACGGCGCTGGCATAGCGCGAAAATCGCAACTGGTCATCCGCAACCGACCCGTGGCGTCAGTTCGACTGCCTCTGGGCGATGAATGGGAACGCCAGACAAAAGGCTCGGCTGAACCTGCTTTCGTGACCCGTTCCAGCCCGATTGCAGCATCGGTTCCACTGCCCGAGCACACTCAATCAGGCAAATGCCAACACCACTTGACATTTGTAAGGAAACTGCATTTTCTGATCTCCTCAGGAGGAGATGCCGTGCTCAACGAGAAGACAACCGAAGAGGTCGCGCTGGGAATCCGGCGGCGCGTCTTCGAGCATTCCATGCGCAACAATGGCGGCTATCTCAGTCAGGCCTGTTCGGCAGCCGAACAGTTGGCGTTTCTCTACAACGAGGCCCTCAATCTGGGGCAACCGACGCTGCCCGCGATACCCGAACCCTTTGGCGGCGTGCCTTCGGCGAGCAACACGGACTATCACACGGGCGCGGGCTACAACGGACCGTTCGAGCCGCATTTCGACCGGCTGTTCATCGCTCCCGCCCACTATGCGCTGGTCGCCTATGCCACGCTCATCGAAGTCGGTCGCCTGGACCCACAGGGTCTGGAAATGTTCAACAAGGACGGCTCATCGGTGGAGATGATCGGCGCCGAGCACTCGCCCGGCATGGAAGTTCACAACGGAACGCTCGGCATCGGCCTGTCCACCGGCGCCGGGCTTGCGTTCGGCCGCAAACGGCGCGGCGAGACCGGCAAGGTGTGTGTCTTCATGTCGGACGGCGAAGTGCAGGAAGGCCAGACGTGGGAGGCGGTTCAGGCTGCCGCGCACCATCGGATCGACAATCTGTGGGCGCTGATGGACGTCAACGATCAGCAGTGCGACGGCGCGATGGACACCGTGATGGAAGTCCGCGACATCAGGGCCAAGTTCGAGGCATTCGGCGCGGTCTGCCTGGAGATCGACGCCCACGATCTGGACGCCATGCGTCAGGCCAGGGCAACGCCGCATGAGGGACGACCGCTGATCATCCTTGCGCGCTCCTCGCCGACCAGGGGCATGTCGTTCCTTCAGCGGCGTTTTCCGCGCCTGCATTATGTCCGCTTCAAGTCGGAGGAAGAGCGCGCCGAGATGAATGTCGCCATCGCCGCTGAGTTGGGCGTCGAACCGGTCGATTACGGCAAGGGAGGCCATTGACGTGGCACAGATGGTCAACCGTCCCTATGCCGCCGCATTCGAGACGTTCGCGGCGGGCAACCCCGACATTGTCTGCCTATCGGCGGATCTGACGTCGTCATGCGAGATCGACGGGTTCCGCGACCGCCATCCGGATCAGTTCGTGTCGCTGGGCATGGCCGAGCAGAACATGATGAGCTTTGCCGGCGGGCTTGGTCTGGCCGGTTTTCGGCCGTTCCTGCATTCGTTCGGGGTCTTTCTCTACCGCCGTCCCTACGACCAGCTGGTCGCATCGGTCGCCTACCCGCGGCGCAAGGTGCGCCTGATGGGCTTTTTGCCGGGCGTGACCACACCGGGCGGCATGACGCACCAGGCCATCGAGGATCTGGCGGTGATGCGATCGATGCCGAACATGACCATCCTCGAAACCGGCGATGCGACCGAGGTCGAAAGCATCTGCGAGGCGGCGGATTCGATCGACGGACCGGTCTACTGCCGCGTCCTGCGCGGCTCGGTGCCGCGCCTGTTCGACACGCCGATCGAGGTCGGCCGCATGCGCGAACTGGCGCTTGGCGGCGACATTCTCATCGTCACCTCCGGCATCGCCACCGAAGAGGCCCTGCGCGCACGTGATGCCCTGACCGGGGCCGGTGTCTCGGTTCGCCATCTGCACCTGAACACGATCAAGCCGTTTGACGATGGTGCGCTGCTCGATCACGTCGCATCGGTAACCAAAGGCGTGGTGGTTCTGGAAAACCATGTGACCGAAGGCGGCATCGGATCACTGGTCGCCGAGATCATGGCCGACAACGGCGTCGGCAAGCCCCTGGTGCGGCTCGGCCTCAAGGACACCTTTGCCCATGGCGGCTCACGGCCCTACCTGATGAAGCACTATGGCCTGGATGCCTCGGCGCTGGTGGCCGGTATCGAGCGATTGCTCGGCACATCGCTCGGCATCACCGAGGCGCAACTGACGGCCGCGCGCGTTGACGCGGTGCATTCCGCCGTCAAGGCAGAGGCGCTCTAGGCGTGCGGACAGACGACCGGTTCCGCGTCAGCTATCTGATCGTTGCCGACGACGAAAAGGCGGCGCGGGCCCGCGCGGTCGGCATTGCCTATGAGCAGACCGTCGAAGTGCCAGACGATGTCGTTCCCGACGGCTTCATCCGCGATGAGATCGTCGGGCAGGTGGAGGCGATCGCGCCGCGCGACGACGGCCGATGGCATGCGGTGATCTCCTATTCGCCCGACAGCGTCGGCACTGAAGCGGTGCAATTGCTCAACGTCATCTTCGGCAACTCGTCCATCCAGCAGGGCATCGCGGTTTCGGGCTTCGACCCCGGGGCGGTCATCGCATCGCGGTTCTCCGGACCACGATTCGGGGTGGCGGGTTTGCGCCAGTTGACGGGCCGCGCGCGCGGCGGCCTGATTGCCCCGGTCATCAAGCCGCAAGGCTCCTCCGCGCGCACGCTGGCCGACATCGCGGCGCGCTGCGTGGCCGGCGGTGCCGATATCATCAAGGATGATCACGGACTGACCAACCAGTCCATGGCGCCCTTCGAGGATCGTCTGGCTCACGTCAGCAGTGCGGTGGCCGAGGCCAACGCCAAACACGGCCGGTCGGCGCGCCACTTCGTCAACATCAGCGGCTACACTGGAAATCCGGTGGACGAGGCGTACCGCGCCAAGCAGGCCGGTGCGGGCGGCGTACTCATCATGCCCGGCCTTCTGGGCTACGGCCTTGCGCACCATCTGTCTGCGGCGCCCGATTTCGATCTGCCCATCATGACACATCCCTCGTTCACCGGTTCGTTCGTCCTGACCCCGGACAACGGCATGAGCCACGCCATGATGTACGGCACGTTGCAGCGTCTGATCGGCTCGGACATATCCGTTTTCCCCAATGTCGGCGGCCGGTTCGGCTTCTCGCGCGGGGCCTGCTTGTCGATCGCCGAAGCCTGCCGGGACCCTGCCGGGCCGGGCCGGCCGATGATGCCCTCGCCGGGCGGCGGTATGAGCGTCGAGCGCGCCGGCGACATGGTGGAGATGTATGGCGAGGACGTCGTCTACCTGCTGGGCGGCAGCCTGCTGCGCGCCGGGGACGCGATTGGTGACGCGGTCCGCGCGATGCGCGATGCGGTCGACGCCGGACTGGCGTGATCACCCGTCAAAGACGACACCTGTCCGCAGGATGAAGCAACCGAACGGACGGCCTTCCGAACACGACACCACGGCAAACGCCTTGCGCGCATGTGCGTAGAACGCCTGGCGCTCGATGCTCTTCAGCGCCGCTCCATCGGGCGCGACACGCGACAACACATCGAAGACCTCGGCATGGACGGGCTCGACCTGATCGGGCGCGTTGTCGACCTCCATGCGCAGCGCGCCATAGTCGGCAAAGCTGTCGATCGGCATCAGTTGTGTGATCAGCGAAACCACCTCGGCCGCCGACATGCCCGGCATGGTAATGACATCGGGCATGACACAGTGCGCCGCCGTCGCCGCTGACGGGTAATTGCGGTCGGCGATCACCAGTTCATCGCCATGCCCGAGCCGGATCAGGCAATCCATCAGTTCGGGCGTCACGCGATGGTCGATGCCTTTGAGCATGGGCCTGTCCTTTCAGAAAATGAAAAGGGCCGCGGGGAAGCCGCGACCCTTCAGATCGATTGCGGCGATCAGCGCGGAGGCAGCGGCATCCAGTCCGTCATCGCCACATCGGCATGGGCGAACTGCGGCAGCTTGGCCGACAGACTCTCCATGTTGGTGATGTCGTTTTCGTTGAGGAAGCTCTGCGTGATCAGCGTCGGCGGCACGATCACCTGTGCGCCCGGATCCTCGCCTGCGAGCATCATCGCCAGCGCCCTGACCGAGACCTCACCGACCACGGCCGGATTGGTCGCAACCGTCGCCTTCCACGCGCTGCCCGGCTCGCGCATCAGCGCGATGTCGGCCGTCGATACGTCAGCCGAGTAGATCGACACATCGCCGGACATGCCCGCCTCGTCGACCGCGATCTTCACGCCCTTTGCGAACTCGTTGTAGGGCGCAAAGAAGACCGAGATGGTCGGATTGGCCTGAAGCACGGCGCGTGCCTGGTTGGCGTTGGAGTTGGCGATCGGATTGTCGAGCGTGCCCATCTGGGCCTTTTCGACGATGTCCGGATTGGCTTCCTTCAACTCTTCCCACGCCACATGGCGGCGATCGAGCGGCGCGATGCCCGGCACATAGACGTAGCCCGCATCGAACGCATTGCCGTTGTCCTCGACGGCCTGCTCCAGCGCCAGCTTGCCGAGCAGATAGTCCGACTGCTCGATCTGCGGGATCGCTTCGTTTTCGACATTGACGTCGAACGCGACCACCCTGATGCCGGCGTCCACGGCACGCTGCGCGGCATCCTTGATGGACTCGGTCAGGCCGTGCTGGATGACGATGCCGTCAACGCCCAGCGCGATTGCCTGATCGACCATGTCGGACTGGAGCGCGGCGTCCTGACGGCTGTCGAAGACACGCAGGTCCACGCCCAGCGCTTCTGCCTGTGCTTCCACGCCCGAAAGATAGGCCTGGAAGAAGTCTCCGGTCGACAGATAGCGCACCAGCGCAATCCTGACCTCGGACGCATTGTCGAACGGGGCGGGCATGGTTTGTGCGGCGGATACGCCGATGCCGGAGGCAAGAGCGGTCGCGCCGGCGATCATTGCCAGTGCTGTTCTACGGAGTATGGTCATGCATGTATCCTCCCTTGCATGATGACGTCGTCATGTCGTTTCAGTGATTGCCGGCCCGGCGGGACGACAAGGAGAAGGTGAAGACAAGCGCGATGACGAGCACCGCGCCCTTGATGAAATCCTGGGTGTAGTAGGGGGCGTTCATCATCGTCAGCCCCTGCAGCAAGATGCCGACGAACAAGGCGCCCATGGCGGTGCCGAACGCATTCGGCTTGGCCGCGCCCAGAACCGCATAGCCGATCAAGGCGGCAGCCACCGCGTCCAGGAGAAGGTTCGTGCCCGACGCGATGTCGCCGCGGCCAAGCCGCGCGGCGAGCAGGATGCCGCCGACCGAGGCCAGGACACCCGAGATCATGTAGGCGTAGATCTTGTAGCGATCGACATTGGTGCCGGTCAGCGAAGCGGCGCGCTCGTTGGAACCGATGGCATACATCAAACGGCCATGGCGCGTGAGTTCGAGAAAGGCCCACACGACGACGCCGATGACGATCAGGAAGACGACCGAGATCGGGATGAGGTTCTCCAAAAAGAAGTCGAACCGGTGGCGGCCCATCGACAGGAAGAAGGGCGAGAAGGTCCCGTTGGCCGTTTCGCCGCTCGGCAGCGTCATGCCGGTCGAAATCGAGCGGCCTTCGGTCGGAATACGTTGCAGCCCGACCAGCAGAAACATCATGCCGAGCGTTGCCAGAAGGTCGGGCACCTTGAAGCGGACGATCAGCACACCGTTCACAAAGCCGATGAACGCGCCCAGCAGCAGGCACGCGACGACCGCGACGAACGCCGACTGCTCCATGACGACCATGACATAGGCGGCCAGCATCATCGACGATGTCGCAACCGAGCCGATCGACAGATCGAACCCGCCGACGACGAGCGTGCACGTCACCCCGAGCGCCAGAATCCCGGTGATCGCCACGGACTGGAAGATGAAGACGGCCGATCGCGGCCCGGCGAACCCGTCGGCAAACACCGAAAAGAAAATGACCAGCCCGACCAGCAGCGCCAGAAAACCGTAACGAATGGCCAGATCGATCAGTACGGTGCCGCGCAGTTCCGGGCGCTGGGTGGACGGTCCGGTGGTGTCCAGTTCGGTGCTCATGCCGCGCGGCTTTCCATGGCAGGGGATGCATTGCCCGTGACCGCCGAAAGAACGGCGTTCAGGTCGATGTCACGATTGACGAACTCGGCAACGATCGCGTGATCGTGCATGACAACGATCCGGTCGCCAATCTCCAGCGCCTCGTCGAGTTCGGCAACGAAGACGAGCGTCGCGCGGTCCTTTGCGGTCGCGCGAACCTTTGCGCCGATGTCGCGGCGCGACTGGATGTCCACGCCCTGGAACGGCTCATCCAGAAGCAGGAGCCGGCAATGCTGCGACAACCAACGCGCGAGCATGACCTTTTGCTGGTTGCCACCCGACAGCGTGTTCATGTCGTCGCCTTCGGTTCGGCACACGATCGCCAGCGCATCGATGAGGTCGCGGGCGGAGGCACGTTCGGCACGTTGGTGCATGAACCCGACCGACGAGAAACGCTTGAGAAACGGCAGCGACATGTTTCGTGCTACGCTGAAGTCGGCGACGACCCCGTTGTCGGTGCGGTCCTTGGCCGACATGAACACGCCCTCGCCGATCGCCCGGCGCGGGCTGTCCGGCGCATAGGGCCGCCCGGCCAGCGTCATGTCCCCGCCATGGGGCTTCGACAGCCCAAACACGGTCTGGGCGAGCGCCGTCTTTCCGCTGCCCAGAAGACCGGTCACGACAACGACCTCGTTTTCGCTGAGCGTCAGGTCGATCGGGCACGCACCGTCGCGCAACCGTAGCCCATTGAGCCGCAGCACCGGCTCGCCGGGCTCGGGAACCGCAATGGTGATGCCGCCGACCGTGTGCCCGAGCATGGCATTGACCGCGCCTTCATAATCGAGGTGCTGTCCCTCAAAGACACCGGAGATTTCGCCATCGCGCATCGACACGATGCGGTCGGCAATGCGCCGGATGTCGGACATGCGGTGCGAGATATAGAGGATCGCCACGCCGCGCCGCTTGAGCGTCTCGACAAGCTGGAACAGGCGCTCGGCCTCCGACGCCGAAAGCGACGAAGTCGGCTCGTCGAGGATCATCAGCGACGGCTGGTGGCTCATCGCGCGGGCAATGGCGATCAACTGCCTGTCGGCGACGCCAAGCTCGGATACCGGTGTGCGGACATTGAGGTGAAGGTCCATGGCTTCGGCGATCTTGCGCGCCTCGTCGAACAGACGGCCGCGCTTGAGAAGGAAACCGTAGCCGGGCTCGGCCAACCGATCGATCATCAGGTTCGACGCCACGTCGAGATCGGGAATGACGCCATCGTTGATGTGCTGGTGCACCGTCACGACACCATGACGCATGGCGTCCGCGGGCGCTTCGGCCGTGAACGGTTTGCCGGCCAGCGTCACCGAACCGCCATCGCGCCGATGCACGCCAGACAGGATCTTCACCAGTGTCGACTTGCCCGCGCCATTGGCGCCCA
Source organism: uncultured Oceaniradius sp. (assembly GCA_964606055.1). GTDB lineage: Bacteria > Pseudomonadota > Alphaproteobacteria > Rhizobiales > Rhizobiaceae > Roseitalea. Next base: position 59,318 of record CAZSFA010000001.1, read on the forward strand.
TCAGCGCGGTGACCTCTCCGCCGTTCAGCGTAAGGGACAGATTGCGCAGCACACGATTGTGTCCAAACGCTTTTTCCAACCCTTCGATGCGGCAAAGCGGCTCGGCCATCTCTCCTCCAAGCCCAAACTCAACAGTGCATCTGACAAAAGTCAAGCCATATTGACAAATGCCGGAATGCGTTTCTACCATGCCGCAGATCGGGAGTGAGCCGGGCCGCCGAGCCCGTCGATGGGAGGAACAGAGTGTCGGACTATGAACCTCTGTCGCAGGAAACGCTGCCGCTGCGTCTGGGCTCGCTGGATGCCCTGAAGGACAAGGTGGGCGCGGATCACACGTCGTGGACCGTTCAGGAAGTCGGCGACGGCAACCTGAACCTGGTTTTCATCGTCGAGGGCGATGCCGGGTCGGTCATCGTCAAGCAGGCGCTGCCCTATGTGCGCCTTGTCGGTGAGTCCTGGCCGCTGCAGCTCAAACGCGCCTTCTTCGAGTACCACGCCTTGAAGCGTCAGGCCGAACGCGATCCCGGTTCGGTGCCGGCGCTGTTGCATTTCGACGAGACGCAGGCGCTGATCGTCATGGAGCGCCTTCATCCCCACATCATCATGCGCCACCACATGATGGCGGGCCAGACCGTCGCGGGCCTGGGAGAGACGATGGGCCGGTTCTGTGCCCGCACCGCGTTTCGCGGATCGGACCTTTCCATGAGCGCGGCCGACAAGAAGGCCGATGTGGCGCTCTTCGCCGACAATGTCGAACTGTGCGACATCACCGAGAATCTGGTCTTCACCGACCCCTACTTCGACGCGGAGATGAACCGGCACACGACCCCGCAGCTCGATGGCGTCGTCGCCGAACTGCGCGCCGATTACCTGCTCAAGATCGAGGCACAGCACCTCAAGCGCGCGTTCACGGCCAAGTCAGAGACGCTGTGCCATGGCGATCTGCACGCCGGCTCCATCATGGCAACGCCCGATGAACCGCGGATCATCGATCCGGAGTTTGCCTTTTACGGGCCGTTCGGCTTCGACATCGGCATGCTGATCGGCAACTACCTGATCGCGCACCAGGCAGCGCCCGCCCACATCAGCGACACTGCCGCCTGCAACGCCTACCAGGACTGGATCCTGCAGCAGACGCAGGACACCTGGGCCTGCTTCTGCGAGGAGTTCGCCATGCTGTGGCGCACCGAGCGCACCGGCATCTTGTATGCGCGTACGCTGTATGAGGATCAGGGGCAGCACGAAGCGGCGGAGATGGCGCTCGAGCAGCTGCTGGCCGAAATCCTTGAAGACCTGATCGGGTTCGCCGGTGTCGAGATGCATCGCCGCATTCTCGGGCTGGCACACGTGGCCGAACTGGACACGATCGAAGACGTCGACCTGCGCGCCAAACACGAGGAGCGTTGCCTGCGCCTGGGCCGTGCACTTGTGCTGAACCGCAAGAGCCTTGGCGGCATGGACCGCGTCATCGCCATGGCGAAGCAGGTCGCAACGGGAGGAACGGCATGAAAGTAGGTGACAGGCATTATCGATCCATCTGGCGCGACGACCAATCGGGCGATGTGCACATCATCGACCAGCGCTGGCTGCCGCATGAGTTCAGGATCGTCACGGTCAAGGCGCTCGACGAGTTCGCGGCCGCCATCCGCGACATGTGGGTCCGCGGCGCACCGCTGATCGGCGCAACCGCGGCCTATGGTGTCGCCGAGCAAATGGCACGCGATCCGTCGGACGGATCGCTCGACCATGCCTACGACGTCCTGCATGCGACACGGCCGACCGCCATCAACCTGCGTTGGGCGCTCGATGCAATGCGCGCCGAACTCGCCCCGCTGGCGCATTCGGACCGCGCGGCGGCCGCCTTCGGCAAGGCCGCAGAGATCTGCGATGCCGATGTCGAATGCAACCGGATGATCGGCGTCCATGGCCTTGAGATCGTCAAGAGCATCGCAGCAACCAAGACGCCCGGCGAACCGGTCAACCTGCTCACACATTGCAACGCCGGCTGGCTGGCGACGGTCGACTGGGGCACGGCCACCTCGCCCATGTACCACGCAACCGCCGACAACATCCCCATCCATGTCTGGGTCGACGAGACCCGGCCGCGCAATCAGGGCGCGCAACTGACCGCATGGGAGATGGCAGGCAGCGGTATTCCCCATCACCTGATCGTCGACAACGCCGGCGGTCACCTGATGCAGCGCGGTCAGGTGGACATGGTCATCGTCGGCACCGACCGGACAACGGCTCAAGGCGATGTGTGCAACAAGATCGGCACCTATCTGAAAGCCCTTGCCGCCCGGGACAACGATGTGCCGTTCTACGTGGCGCTTCCGTCATCAACCATCGACTGGACCGTCAATGACGGGATCAGCGAAATCCCGATCGAGGAACGGGACGGGCGCGAGGTCACCCATATTTTCGGCAAGCACAGCGACGGCAGCACCGAGTTCGTTCAGATATCGCCGGACGCGACGCCGGGCGGCAACCCCGCCTTTGATGTCACGCCATCACGGCTGGTCAGCGGGCTGATCACCGAACGGGGCGTGTGCGAGGCAAGCCATGACGGCCTCCTGACGCTGTTTCCGGAGCGCCGTTCAGCCGCCTGAGGCCAGCAGCCGCTCGGCGCTGGCCTGGTGCGTGACCAGATGCGTCGCATAACCGCCGCGCATCGCGGCGGCTGCCGCCGCCAAACGGTCAAGGCCGACCGAAACCAGGATTCCGACCTCGCGTTGGAGCATGGCCTCAACCGATACGCCCATCATGCGATCGTCCAGCGGCCCGTCGATGCCGCGGCCGTCGGCGCCGATGAAGCGCCCGCACAACACGCCCGTGGCCCCATGATCGACATACCATCGCAACTCGTCGAGCGTTGCCACGCCCGACGAGACCACATGGCTGTCCGGCATGCACGAGCCGACCGCGAACAGCGTCTTGTTGAAGCGGCCAACCTCTTCGAGCTGGTTGGCAATCAGCGTTTCGGCGCGCAGGGTCGCGGCGATCTGGGGCGTCGACAGCATTGCCGGAACGTGCAGGTTGATGCAACGCGCGGAAAAGCGGCGGGCGACATAGGAGGAGCAGACATCGGCGGAGAAGCCATAAGGCGTCGCCATCGAACCGACCAGTTGCAGAACGGTCAGATCTGGAATCGCGATCGGCTCGAGGTTTTCGGCCACGTCATAGATCGTCTTGCCCCAGGCGACGCCGAGCCGGTCGCCCGGCCCGAGCATCGAAGGCAGCCAGCGCGCCGCGCCGCGCGCCACGCGGTCGGCCACCTGCTGCGCGTCGCCGCCGCCATCGGGAATGACGAGCGCTCCGGCCAGTCCGAAACGGTCCTTCAGATCAAGCGCCAGCCGGTGCGTGCTGAACGCTTCGCTTGACATGGTGATCTGTACGAAGCCGCGCTCGCGGGCTTCCTGCAGATAGTTGACCACCGTCGCCCGGGACACGCCCAGCCGTTCGGCGATCTCGATCTGATTGAGGCCGTCATTGTAGTAGAGCCAAGCCGCCTCGATGATGACATCGTCGCCATTGGCCTGTCGCGCCGTCCGCCGCGTTGCAGTTGCCGGCATGTCGAACCCTCCGCACAAACATTTGACAGTTGCACCTGACTTTTGTCAAACCAGACTGGAGGGAGCCGTCATGCGCAACAATCTTTGGAACGATCAGGACGCCACCGCATGGATGGCCGATGCCGACACCGAAGCGGACCGCCTGCTTGCCGAGCGGGTCTATTCATCACGCATCATCGGCGCCGATCCAGACCTTGTCATGCATGGCGGCGGGAATACCTCGGTCAAGGTCAGGCGGACCGATCTCCTGGGCAACGACATCGACGTGCTGCACGTCAAGGGGTCCGGATGGGATCTAGACACCCTTGAAGCGCCGGGCCTGCCGGGCCTTCGCATCGCGCCGTTGATGGCGCTACGCCAGCTTGATGCCCTGTCCGACGAGGACATGGTGAACGTCCAGCGAGCCAACCTCATCGACACCACCTCGCCCAACCCGTCCGTTGAAACCCTGCTGCATGCCTATCTGCCGCATCGCTTCGTCGATCACACCCATGCGACCGCGTTTCTGGCCATGGCCAACCTGCCCGAGGCTGAAAAGGCGGTTTCGGAGATCTTTGGCGACCGGCTGATCTGCGTGCCCTACATCATGCCGGGCTTTGCGCTCGCCAAGGAGGCGGCGGACATCTTCGATGCCCATCCCGATTGCGAGGGGATGGTGCTCCTCAAACACGGCCACTTCACCTTCGGCGATACGGCCAAGGCAAGCTATGACCGTGTCATCGCCCACACAAACGCGGTCGAGGAATGGCTGGCCCACAAGGCGAACGGCCGAACCTTTGCGCGCACGGTCAGTCGGCAACGCGCGCCCGCCGGTACGAACACGAACGCATTGCCGGTTCTGCGCGGCGCGATCGCCAAGCTGCGCGGTGCTCACCATGACGCCGGCGCCAAGCCGGTCGTGATGGATGTGCGCGCCAATGCCGTCATCGATGCCTTCCTGCGCGCAAGCGATCTTCAGGCGCTTGCACAGCGCGGGGTCGGTTCGCCCGACCATGTCATCCGCACCAAGGGACGCATGCTGGTGCTGACGGGCGCGGACGTCGAGGCCGGCACCGACGCGATCCATGCGAAGGTGTCCGCGTACGCCGACGCCTATCGCGCGATGTTCGACCGGCAGAACGCCCGCGCCGGCGGCCACAAGATCATGCTGGAACCGCACCCGTGCGTTGCGTGGATCGAAGGCCTTGGCATTGCGGGCATCGGCAAGGACGCCAAGGCCGCTTCGGTTGCCGCCGACATCGCCGAGCAGACGCTCGAAGTGATGACGCTCGGCGAGGCCGCCGGCGGGTTCCACCCGATCGGCGAAGACGACCTTTTCGACATGGAATACTGGTCGCTGGAGCAAGCAAAGCTCGCCAAGGCGAGTGCCAAGCCCTTCACGGGTCAGATCGTCGCGGTGACCGGCGGCGCGGGCGCCATCGGGCTCGCAACTGCCAAGGCGTTTGCCGCCGAGGGGGCGGCGGTTGCGTTGATCGACCGTGACGAGCAGGCGTGCGCCGCCGCTGCCGGGCAGCTGGGCGCCAATGCGCTGGCGGTCACGGCGGACCTGGGAGAAAACGGCGCTGCACAGGCCGCCATCGACGCCGTCATCGCACGGTTTGGCGGCATCGACATCGTCGTTTCAAATGCCGGTTATGCGTTGCAGGGCGATGTGCTCGCGCTCGACGATGAGACGTTGCGGGCCTCGTTCGAGGTCAACTTCTTCGCCCATCGGCAGATCGCCAAGGCAACCGTGTCGGCCCTGCGCGCCCAAGGCCATGGCGGGCAGATCCTGTTCAACGTCTCCAAGCAGGCCGTCAATCCGGGCAAGGGCTTTGGCGCATATGGGCTGCCAAAGGCGGCGACCTTCTTTCTGCTGCGGCAACTGGCGCTGGAACTCGGCGGCGAGGGCATACGGGTCAATGGTGTCAATGCCGACCGGATCCGGTCCGGCCTTCTGACAGACGACTTCATCATGGATCGGGCGGCGGCACGGGGCGTATCGACCGGCGACTACATGGCCGGCAACCTTCTGAAGCAGGAGGTCGAGGCGCATCACGTGGCCGATGCCTTCGTCGCACTGGCCAAAGCCGAACGAACGACCGCACACGTCATGACCGTCGACGGCGGCAACATTGAAGCCGCATTGCGGTAGAGGCACTCATGGACCTTCAGGCTCGACTGGATTTCGCCAGGAAGACGGCGCTCAAGGCAGGCGCCTTCGCGCACGACAAGTTCCAGGCGCTCGACACGCTCAATGTCCAGCGCAAGGGCCAGCACGATCTCGTCTCCGAAGCCGACCGGGACACCGAAACGCTCATTCGCAACGCCATTGCCGAAGCATGGCCGGACGACGGCATTGTCGGCGAAGAGCATGGCCGCAAACATGGCACCAGCGGGTTCGACTGGGTGATCGACCCCATCGACGGGACCGCAAACTATGTGGCTGGAATTCCGCATTGGTGTGTCGTGCTGGCCTGTTGCCATCAGGGGCTGCCGGTGGTCGGTGTGATCCACGATCCCAATGCCGGCGAGACGTTCACCGCCACCAAGGGTGGCGGGTGTCACGTCAACGGCAAACCGATGAAGGCGTCGCAGGGCACCGCGTTGACCGACGGATCGGTCGCCACCGGCATGTCCAGCCGCTCCGACCGCGAACAGGCGGCAACGCTGGTTCGGGAACTGCTGGTCAACGATGGCATGTACTTCCGCTCGGCCTCGGGCGCGCTGATGCTGGCCTATGTCGCCGGCGGCCGCCTGCTTGGCTACCTTGAGGACCACATGAACTCATGGGACTGCTTTGCCGGCCTGTTGATGGTCGAGGAAGCAGGCGGCAAACACCTGCCGCTCGATGCGCAACACGCGCTGGAAGGCGGGACGACCATGGTGGCAGGCGGTCCGATGGTCTACGCCGAACTCAAGCGGATCGCCGACCGGGTGTTCACGGCGCCAGCGCGCCCTTGAGCGCCGGATAGACCGCAAGGTACTTCCGGTAGACCTCGTCATAGGCCTGCATGGACTTCGGATCAGGCTCGATCACGCGACCGGGCTTGACCATGGCCTGCATGCCTTCATCAATGGATTGGAAATGTCCGGCGCCGTGCGCGGCCAGAATGGCCGAACCGAGCGATGGCCCATCCGTCGATGCCGGGATCCGGACGGGAATGCCGGCCGTATCCGCATGGATCTGCATGAACAGGTCCGAGTTGGTCGCACCGCCGCCCGCGACCATTTCCGTGCCCTGATAGCCGCCCTCGGCGAACGCATCCAGGATCGCGCGGGTGCCCAGCGAGATGCCTTCCATGATGGCACGGAAGACGTGATGCGGCTCGTGGGCCAGCGTCAGTCCGACGATCGCGCCGCGCGACAATGCATCGGTGTAAGGCGTGCGATTCCCCTGGAAATGATCCTGCACGATCAGGCCGTCCGAGCCCGGAGCCAGGGCGGCGGCCTTGCGGTTCATCTCGTCGAAATCCAGTTCGCCGCCGACGAACCGCTTCAGCCAGTTGATGATGGACCCGGTGGATGTCTGCCCGCCCTCGATGATGTAGCGGCCCGGATAGACGATGTCGGCATAGGCACCCCAGATGCCGCTGGCATGAAACGGCGTCTCGGTGACGCCGAACTGCAAATGCGATGACCCTGTGATCAGGCACAGCTGCCCCGGCTGCCCGACGCCCAGACCGATCATGCCGATCAGCGCGTCCGCGCCGCCCTGGACCAGCCTGGTGCGCGTCGTCAGGCCCAGCGCTTCGGCCGCTTCGGCGGTCAGATTGCCAACGACCTCGCCGGGCGCCGCCACGCGATCCGGCCACTTGTCGACAAGGTCGGCCATGCCCAGCGCGCCAACCATGGTTTCCGCCCAGCCGCCGCCACGATTGGCGTAGTGCCAGCGCAGCCCGGCATTGTTGAGCGATGCGCAACGCTCGCCCGTCAATCGCAGCGTGAGATAGTCTTGGTATTCGCAGATCGTGTGGGCGCGATCGTAGATATCGGGCTCGTTGCGCTTGATCCAGAGCGCCTTCGGGATCATCCATTCCGCCGAGACCGGCCCGCTCCCGTTGCCGTTGAGCTTGAGGCGGTCATCGCCGGTTTGCAGAACCGCGTCGGCCTCTTCCGATGCCCGGACATCCATCCACAACAGCGCGTTTCGCAACGGCTTTCCGTCCCTGTCGAGCGCGACGACCGTGCAACACGTGGTTGCGTAGGCCATGGACGCGATCTGCCCGCCATCAAGCCCGGCCTGCGCCAGACAGGCGCGCGTGGCCTTGCACAAGCAGGCCCACCAATCGTCGGGACGCTGTTCGGCGCGGGCGCCGGCGGAAAAGAGCGTCTCATACGGCTCGGCATGCGATGCCACGCAGGTGCCGGTGACATCGTAGATGCGCGCGCGAAGGCTTTCGGTACCCCCGTCGGCGGTCAAGAAATAGGCCATTGCTTCCCTCCCGAACTTCCGGCCAGAACGCACCCTCACGCCGATTGCGTGATCAGCCTTTCCAGAAGGCCGGGCGCATCCCAATGGGGCATATGGCCCGTGCGTATCATATGCGAGGCAACACGCGGCGGCATGTTGAAGACATGCTCCTTGGACACGATGCGATCGGCCGTGCCGAAAATGGCTGTCACGGGCATGATGTCGGCCAGTTCCGCCGCCACGCTGATCGTGTCGATGCACTGGGTGTCGCCGCGCGCCATCGACCCGGCCAAGGCGCCCAGCCGCCCGCCGGCGAGTTCCTGCGCCATCGACCGTACGGCATCATCGGGCAGTTGCGACGCCTTGGGCCCCAACAGGCGGAGCAGATGGCGCAGTTCTCCCGCACTCCGCGCGGCCGCGATGGCCTGCACGAAGGTTCCATTGATGTCATGTCCGCAGCCGACTGGCGCAACGAGCGTGATCCGGCCGACCCTTCCTGTCTCCCTGCGAGCGGCCATGGCCGCAACGTGTGCCCCCAACGAATGGCCGACCAGATGCACCGGGGCAGGCAACCCGGACAGCGATTGGCCGAGCCATTCGATCAGATCGTCGACGCCCGATGCTTCGGTCGCGTTGCGGCCATGGCCGGGAAGGTCGGGAGCGCTGGTCTCAAGCCCGCCCTTTTGCAGGCTGGCGCGCACGACCTCCCAGTTGGAGCCAAGCCCGGCAAGCCCATGGATGAAGAAGACGGGCAAATCCGTGGCGGGACCGTGTCGGCCGCCAACCGCCGGCGCAAGGCGCGCGCCACCGCGACTGGCGTGTGCCTCAACGTCCCGCGCCTCGATCCGGCCACGCCGGCCGGAGCCGGCAAGCAGCGACAGGTCGACATTGGCCCGCCGCGCCAATCGTCGCGCCAGCGGCGTCGCGCGGATCGCAGTCGAGGTGTCGCGCTGCGGTACCTGATGCTGAACGGACGCCGGCTCCGGTGCCGGCGCGGCGGCGGGCACGCGTGCGGGGTCGGCGCGTTCTGGAGCAACGCCCTCCCAGGCGTCTTCGGTTCCGATGACCGCGATCGGCGCGCCCACCTCGACCACATCGCCGGGGCCGACCAGTGTCTCCAGCAGCCGGCCCGATCCCAGTGCCGGATACTCGACAAGCGTCTTGTCGGATTCAAGTTCGAGCAACGGATCGCCACGCTTGAAGTCGGATCCGGGTTCGACCATCCAGTTGGCGATCGTGCCCCGCTCCATGGTTTCGCCCAGCCGCGGCATGGGCAGCGTGATCGGGCTCAGCGTTGTCATGCCAGCATCATCCGCGCGGCATCGGCGATCAGGTCCGGGGTCGGGACCGAGTTGCTTTCCAGAAGCGGCGACACCGAGATCGGGATGTCTTCCCCCGCAATGCGCACGACCGGGTCCTCGAGGAAATCAAAGCATTCCTCGGTGATGCGGGCGGCAAGTTCGGCGGCAACGCCCGATGTCATCACGCCCTCGGACACCACCATGGCCCTGCCGGCCCTTTCCACGAGCGGCGCGATGGCGCCGAAATCGAGCGGATTGAGCGTGCGCAGGTCGACCACCGTGGCCTCGATGCCGTGCTCTTTGGAGAGTGCGTCGGCGGCCACCATGGCATGGTGCAACTGGCGCGAATAGCTGACGATGACCAGATCATCGCCCTCACGGACCACCGCCGCCTTGCCCCAGGGCGCGGGCGCGGCCGCCGTGTCCAGTTCGCCTTTCATCGTGTAGAGTCCCTTGTGCTCGATGAACACGACCGGGTCCGGCTGCCGCATCGCCTGACGCAACAAATGGTAGGCGTCGGCGACGGTTGCCGGCATCGCAAGGCGCAGGCCCGGCGTGTGCATCACGAACGCTTCAAGGCTTTGACTGTGCTGGGCGCCGGCCGAACGTCCGGTGCCGCCCTGCGTACGCAGGACCATCGGCACGCCGATCTGCCCGCCAAACATGTAGCGTATCTTGGCGGCCTGGTTGGCAAGCTGATCCATCGTCATGCCGATGAAGTCGACATACATCAGTTCGGCGACCGGGCGCAGGCCGGTCATGGCCGCACCCACCGCCGTTCCGACAATGGCCGCCTCCGAGATCGGCGTATCGATCACCCGCTCGGCGCCGAACTCCTCCATCAAACCCTTCGTCACGCCATAGGCCCCGCCGTAGCGGCCCACCTCCTCGCCAAGCATGATGATGTCCTCGTCCTCACGCATGGCCTCGCCCAGGACCAGCCGCAGCGCGTCGCGATAGGTGGTTTCAATCAACGCCATCGGTTCAGTCCCGTGCAAGCACGCGTTCAAGGCGGGCGCGCACCGGTTCGGGCGCCGGCTGCGCGGGATCGTAGACATCCCGGAACATCGTGTTCAGTTGCGGTTCCTCGCTGTCGATCGCAAACGCGATCGTGGCATCCATCTCGGCATCAATGCCCGCATCCATGGCATCGAGCGTTTCCCCGTCCATGATGCCCAGTTCGGCCAGCTTGTGCCGCGCGCGCGCCAGCGGGTCTTTCCTTCGTCCCTCCGCTTCCTCGGCATCATCGCGATAGGGCGACTTGTCCATCCGCGCATGGCCGTGGAAGCGATAGCAGTCGACCGCCAGAAACGCCGGCGTGCCGCCGCGCGCACCCGCGATCAACGCGCTTGAGACGTCCGCCACTTCCTCGACATCGATGCCGTCGACGGTTTTCGCGGCCAGTCCGAACGCGAGGGCGCGCTCATGCAGGCTGGTGTTGGCGGTCGCCTGATCGATGCGTGTGCCCATGCCGTACTGGTTGTTGATGCACACGAAGACGACCGGCAGCGCCCAAAGGGCCGCCATGTTCATGCTCTCGTATAGGATGCCCTGACCGGTGGCCCCATCACCGAAAAAGGCGACCGAAACAGCATCCGACCGGTGGTTGCGTGCCGCCAGCCCCGCACCAACCACGGCCGGGATGCCGCCGCCGACAATGGCATTGGCCCCGAGATGGCCCAGCCCCATGTCCGCGATGTGCATCGAGCCGCCCTTGCCATGGCAATAGCCGGTTTCCTTGCCGGCGATCTCGGCCATCATCCGATTGGGATCGGCACCGCGCGCCAGAAAAATGCCGTGCCCGCGATGGTGCGTGGTGAACGTGTCGCCGTCGCGCATGTTGGCGCAAACGCCGACGGCCGCGCTCTCTTCCCCGACCGAAAGATGCAGCATCGATCCAGCCGACTGGCCGCGCACGAACAGTTCGCCCACACGCTCCTCGAAGGTGCGCACCCGGCGCATCTGGCGGTAGAGGTCAACGAGCAGCGAGTTCGTTCGCGCCACGGGGTTCCCGGCGTCCATCAGATCAATCCGTACTGTCTGGCTTTGTTTTTGAGAAATGGCAGACCGTTCTCCATCACCTCGGCTTCGCTGGAAGCGACCGGACGCCACACCGAAAGGCCGAAGGCAATCTCGGGCGGCATGTCGATGAAGCTTTCCATCGCCAGTCCGCCCTTGAAGTTGACCGCGCGCAGGGCCGTGAAGATCTCGTCCCATGCCACCGTTCCCGCGCCGGGCGTGCCACGATCGGACTCTGACAGGTGGATGTATTTGAGGTGCTCGCGCGCATCGATGATGGCTTGTGCAACGCCCTTTTCCTCGATGTTCATGTGATAGGTATCCAGATGGACGAACATGTTCTCGGCGCCGATGCGCTCGATCATCTCGACCGCCTGCCAACCGGTGTTCAGCAGGTGCGTCTCGTACCGGTTTACCGGCTCGATGCCGAACAGCAGCCCGAGCGACCTGGCGTAGGCGGCTGTGCGGCCGAGCGCGTCCGCCACATTGTCCAGTTCGGCCTGGGTCGGCGGTTTGCCGGTCCGCTCGCCAATTCCGCCATAGACAACGCCCGACAACGCTTCGCAGCCCATCGCATCGCATTTGTCGAGCGCGGTTTTGAGGAAATCGACCGCGCCATCGGGATTGCGGGACGCCCAGACCGCTTCGGGCAATCCAAGCGAACACACCGCGCGCATATTGGCCGCCTCCAGCGTCGCGCGGCTGTGCTCGGCATTGACCTGCGGCGGGTTCAGAAGGGCGATCTCGAGAAAGTCCATGCCATACGACGACGCCTTGGCGACGGCGCGCTCGCATCCGGGCTCGTCCCACGTCATGGTCCACATGCTGGTGTGGACGCCAAATCCTTCCATGTGACCCTCCTCCCCTAGATGCTGTCCAACAAAGCCTGCGCCAGCGCCTCATCGACCAGCAGCCGGCTGGTGAAGCCGGCGCGCAGCACCGCCAGCGTTGCCGCACATTTGCGCACGCCGCTGGTCAGGATCACCGAGTCCATCTTGCGCATGTCGCCCGGTTGCACGCAGGGCGTGCACTTGTTCAGTTCGATATCGGCGATCGACCCGTCGGTCCGATAGAACACGCCGCAACAGTCACCGACAACGTCGGCGTCCCGCAACTGCTGAAGCTGCTCCTCGCTGAACAGGTCGCTCTCGAACAGCACCGCGCCATCGCGGCATTCGCCGACACTCATCAGCGCATGATCGGCATTGCGCGCCGTCTGCATGGCCTCGCGCACCAGGCGCTGGTTCATGAACAGTTCACACGCCGCCGGACTGTCAGCAACGAACGGGGCCGGCAGCAGCAGCGCGCGGCCGCCGGTCTGCGCGGCAAGCCGAACGCACACATCGCCCGGCGCGGTGTGCGTTGCATGCGTGACCGATCCCATCAACGACACGAAGGTGAGCCCGTCATTGCTGATGCCGGACAGATTGTCGGCCATGCGTGACAGCGTGCGGCCCCAACCGACCCCGACGGTGAGCGGCGTCTCGCTGCCGGCGATCCGTGCCAGATAATTAGCGGCCAGGATCGCAACCGCCGACCGCGCATAGCTGTCGTCGGTCAGCTTGGCGGGGACCGGCGCAACCTGGACCTCCTTGAGATCGAACGCCGCCGCCAGACGGTCGGCCAGCTCAAGCGTGCGCGAGGTACGATGCTCCACGGAGATCCGGACCATGCCTTGCTCGCGCGCGTCGGCGAGCATGCGCAGAACCTTGAAGCGCGATATGCCGAGTCGGTCGCTGACATCCTGCTGGCTCAGATTGCCCACATAATAGAGCCAGGCCGCTTGCGCGATATCGTCGTCGGCCTGTCGTCTGCCCGGAATCATGCCGGCATACCCCTCCCATGCGGCCAAAGGCGAAATGGCTTGACCTCAAATCTCGCGGACATATAGTCACATACGTGCAATCATTGCACAAGTGTTGCAAGACGCCGCACGGCTGGAGGCAAGGCGGTTGCGGGAGGCGCGCAGCACGGGAGACGATTGACAGGTGCAGTCGCAATTACGACTGTTTCAGCATCGAGCCGTCATCCACGGCTCAAGGGAGGAAGAGACATGAAAACTCGCGTTTCAGTGCTTGCAGCAGCGTTGGCGGTGGGATCGGCAATGACCCTGACGTCGGCCGCCCATGCCGACGGTCACGCAAAGAACATTGCGACCGTGGTCAAGATCGCCGGCATCCAGTGGTTCAACCGCATGGAAGAGGGCGTTCAGAAATTCGCCGAAGAGACCGGCCACAACGCCTTCCAGGTCGGGCCCGCACAGGCCGATCCGCAGCAGCAGGCCGCCCTTATCGAGGACATGATCGCTCAGGGTGTGAACGCGCTGGCCGTCGTGCCGATGTCTCCCGAAGCGCTTGAGCCGGTCCTCAAACGGGCGATGGACGCCGGCATCACCGTGATCACACACGAGGCCGCGGCGCAGCAGAACACCAATTACGACATTGAAGCCTTCGTGAACGAGGACTTCGGCGCCAACCTGATGGAACAACTGGCCGCCTGCATGGGCGGTGAAGGCGAGTACGCGGTGTTTGTTGGTTCGCTGACATCGCAGACGCACAACCAGTGGGTCGATGGCGCGATCGCCCATCAGGAGGCCAACTACCCCAACATGACGCTGGTCGGCGACAAGAACGAAACGTTCGACGATGCGGAAAACGCCTACACCAAAGCGCAGGAAGTGATGCGTGCGTTCCCCAACATCAAGGGCATGCAAGGGTCAGCGTCCACCGACGTTGCCGGCATTGGCCGCGCCATCGAGGAGCGCGGCAAGGAAGACGACACCTGCGTGTTCGGAACGTCTCTGCCATCGATCGCCGGCCAGTATCTTGAGACCGGTGCGGTCGACGGCATCGGGTTCTGGGATCCGGCGGTTGCGGGCGAAGCCATGAACAAGCTCGCGGTGATGGTCATGAACGGCGAAGAGGTCACCGACGGCATGGATCTGGGCCTTCCCGGCTATGAACAGGTCACGCTGGACGGCAAGGTGATCTACGGTCAGGCCTGGGTCAACGTGGACCAGGGCAACATGGCGGAATACCCATTCTGACCAGGACCAATGACCGGGGCGGCCTGAGGGCCGCCCCGCTTTGTTTTCAGGCATAATCTCCAGACCGTGTCAGGCCGCCATGCCCGATGTCATTGCCCCGGCGTTTATCGAGTTGCATGGCATCACCAAGCGCTATGCCGGCGTAACGGCGCTCGATGATGTGGATTTCGTCGTTCAGCCCGGAGAAGCGGTGTGCCTGGCCGGCGAAAACGGCTCGGGCAAGTCAACGCTCATCAAGATCATCTGCGGCGTCGAGCAGGCGACGCAGGGCGCCATTCGCATCGGTGGCCGCGAACAAACCGCGCTCAACCCGCGCGTTGCCGCGGCAGCGGGTGTCATGGTCATCTTTCAGGACTTTTCACTGTTCCCCAACCTGTCGGTCGCCGAGAACATCGCCTTTGCGACGCAATTGTCCGCGCGCGCACGGTTCTTCCGGCCGCGCGCCGCCCGTCAGATCGCGCGCGAGGTGCTGGACCGGATCGGCGTCGAGATCGATCTGGACGCCCGCGTCGAAAGCCTGCCGGTGGCCCACAAGCAACTGGTCGCAATTTGTCGGGCGCTGGCCTCCAATGCCCAGCTCATCATCATGGACGAACCCACAACGGCGCTCACCGGCAAGGAGGTGAACCGGCTGCTGGGTATCATTCGCAAGCTGAAAGATGACGGCGTAGCGGTCATCTTCGTCAGCCACAAACTGGCCGAGGTTCTCGAAGTCTCCGAAAAAGTGGTCGTGCTGCGCAACGGCCAAAAGGTGGCCGAAGGGCCCGCCGCCGAGTTCGACACCCGATCGCTGACGTATCACATGACGGGTCGCGAGGTGAACGACACATCGGCGCGTCACGCCACGGTGCAGACCGAAACGCTCATGCGCGTCCAAGGTCTGGGCAAGGACGGTTCGTTTGAGGGCATCGGTTTCGATCTGAAGGCCGGCGAAGTGCTGGGCGTGACGGGCCTTCTGGGTAGCGGCCGCACCTCACTTGCCAAGGCGCTGTTCGGACTTGTGAAGCCCGACCGGGGGACCATCGTCGTCGACGGCGAGCAAGTGCCGACCGGCGATCCGATCGCCGCATCAAGGGCGCGCATCGGCTACGTGCCGGAGGACCGGTTGACCGAAGGGCTGTTCCTGAGCCAGTCCATCGTGCGCAACGTCGCCATAGGCCGGCTTGACGAGCACACGAGCAATGGCGGTTTTCTGAACATGTCGGGCCTGGTGGCCGAGGCCGCCGACTGGCTTGAGCGCCTGAAGGTAAAAACGCCGGACATCAACGCGGCGGTGCAATCATTGTCCGGCGGCAACCAGCAGCGCGTGGCCCTGGCACGCTGGCTGTCGCGCGCGCCGCGCGTCCTGGTGCTCAACGGCCCCAGCGTCGGGGTGGACGTGGGCTCCAAGGCCGACATTCACGGCATCATCGCTGATCTGGCCGCGCACGGCCTCGCCGTCATCGTCATCTCCGACGATCTGCCCGAACTGCTGACGACGTGCCATCGCATCCTCGTGATGCAGGACGGACGCATCGTCGACGAGGTCGAGGGCGCGGGCACCAACGAGGCCGATCTCGCGCACAGGCTGGCCTCGTGATGGACTGGCTGCCCAAGGACGTCTGGACACGCAACGAGACGCTGGTCGCCGGCGTGATCATCCTGTTCTGCGTTGTGGCGACGCTCTCCGATCCACTGTTCTTCACGATCACCACCGTGTCGGACCTGCTGCGTGCCTCGATCGTGATCGGCATCCTCGCCGTGGCCGCGATGCTGGTTCTGGTGTCCGGCGGGATCGATGTCAGCTTCACCGCCGTCGCCGTCTTCGCCATGTACTCCTCGACGGTGCTGGCGCTGGCGATCTGGCCCGACATGCCTTGGCCGTTGATCTTTGCCGTTTCGGTGGTGATCGGCGCGGGGCTCGGCGCGATAAACGGCGTCTTCATCGCCTTTTTCGGATTGCCGACGCTGATCGTGACCCTTGGCACCCTGTCCGTGTTCCGGGGCTTCCTTCTGACCTTCATCGGTTCGCAGCGCATCTCGGCGCTGCCGCCGGAGATGCGTGACTTCTCGCGTGGCGTCTTGGCGCGCGGAACCACCGAGGCGGGCAACTTCTACTCGATCCCCTGGTCGGCACTTGCGCTGGTCGGCGTGGTGATCCTGACCTGGTTCATCCTTCACAAGACGATGCTCGGCCGGTCCATCTACGCGATCGGAGGATCGGTCGAGAGCGCGCGGCGGATCGGCATCAGCGTCAAATGGACCCAGTTCTTCGTCTATGTCTATGTCGGCGCGCTCGCCGGTCTGGCGGGCATCATTCACGGCGCGACCGGCCGCATGGCTGATCCCTTTTCGCTGGTCGGGCTCGAACTGTCGGTGATCGCGGCGGTCGTTCTGGGCGGTGCGCGCCTGATCGGCGGCTACGGCACGCTGACCGGGACGCTTCTGGGCGTCGCACTGATCGTCATTGTCCAGAACAGCCTGATCGTCATCGGCATTCCGACGACATGGCAGTCGGTCACCATCGGGCTGCTGATCCTGCTGGGAACCGGTGTCCCGGCTTACAGGGCCAAGCGCGCTGCAGCGCGCGCCGGATAGGGGCATTGAGATGAGCGCAGGGCGAATGACTGCAAAAAGCATGACCGAGGCGCCGGAGTTCCGGCTGCTCATCATCGCCGTCGCCGTGTTTGCGCTGATGTCGTTTCTGTCGCCGGACCGGTTCCTGTCCGCACAGAACCTGACGTCGATGGCGTTCCAGTTTCCCGAGTTCGCCATATTGGCACTTGCCATGACCATCACAATGATGACCGGCGGCATCGATCTGTCGGTCGTCGGCGTGGCCAACCTGTCCGCCGTGGTTGCCGCGATCATTCTCACCCAGTTCGCCGATCCCGCCATGCCGCCGGGCCAATCCTTGATGTGGCTGGGCGTTGCCCTGGGGGCCGCGCTTTGCGTGGGCGCGCTGGCCGGTTTGATCAATGGCGGACTGGTCGCTTTCTTCGGCCTGCCGCCGATTCTGGCAACGCTCGGGTCCGGTCTGGTCTTCACCGGCTTTGCCATTGCCATGACCGGTGGAAGCGCCGTGATGGGCTTTCCAGACACGGTTGCATGGCTGGGCAACGAGCGCCTGTTTGGCATACCCGTGCCGTTGATCGTGTTCGCCCTGCTCGCGTTCGCGCTGCACCTGATCCTGACCCGGACCGCATTCGGCCTTCGCGTGACCATGTACGGCGCCAACCCGCTGGCCGCGCTTTATGCCGCCGTCGATGTCAACCGCATGCTCCTGAAGGTGTATGTCATCGCGGGCCTGTTCTCGTCGGTGGCCGGCATGGTGATCATGAGCCGCGCCAACTCCGCCAAGGCCGATTACGGATCGTCATACCTGCTGCTCGCCGTCCTCATCGCGGTGCTGGGCGGCGTCAACCCCTATGGCGGGTATGGCCGCGTCGTCGGTGTGGTCCTGGCCGTGCTGTCGATGCAGTTCCTGTCGAGCGGGCTCAACATGCTTCAGGTCTCGAACTTCGCGCGCGAACTCATCTGGGGCGCACTGCTGATCTTCGTGATGGTCATCAACACCAGCGGGCTGACGGCGCTGCGCGGCACCCGCGCCAAACCATGACATGACACCGAACGGGAGGACGCCATGAAAAAGATTCTGAACGAGCCTGGGCACTACGTGGACGAGATGCTCGAAGGCCTGATTGCGGCCCACCCCGAATACTACGCCATGCATGGCGACAGCGGCAAAGTGGTCGCCCGGGCCGCACCGCGCAGACAGGGCAAGGTCGGCATCGTGACCGGTGGCGGCTCCGGCCACCTGCCGGTCTTCACCGGCTATGTCGGCGAAGGACTGCTCGATGCCTGCGCGATCGGCGAGGTGTTTTCGTCGCCCACGGCTGAACAGATGGCCGACGCGATCCGTTTTGCCGACCAGGGCGCGGGGGTTCTGCGCCTTTACGGTAACTATGGCGGCGATGTCATGAACTTCGACATGGCGGGCGAACTCGTCGAGTTCGAGGACATCACCTGCTCGACCGTGCTGCTGGCCGATGATGTGGCATCGGCGCCGCCCGAGGAAGCCGAAAAACGCCGCGGCGTTGCGGGCATGGTCTATGCGTTCAAGATCGCCGGCGCTGCGGCCGAACAGGGCCGCGACCTCGAGGGCGTGACGGCCGTTGCGCAGAAGGCCGCCGATGCGTGCCGGTCGATCGGCGCCGCCCTGTCGCCGTGCACGGTTCCGGTCGCCGGCAAGCCGACCTTCGAGATCGCCGACGACGAGATGGAAATGGGCATGGGCATCCATGGCGAACCCGGCGTGTGGCGCGGCAAACTCAAGGCCGCCGACGACATCGCCGGCGAGATGATGGATCGCCTGCTCGCGGACATGCCCTTGTCGTCGGACGATCGGGTTTCGGTGCTCGTCAACTCGCTCGGCGCAACCCCGCCCGAGGAGCTCTACATCGTCTATCGCATCGTCAAGAACCGGCTGGAGGCGACAGGCGCGAGCATCGTCATGCCGCTGGTCGGCCGCTACGCGACATCGATGGAGATGGCCGGCGTGTCGCTGACGCTGTGCAAACTCGACGACGATCTGGAGGCCCTGCTCAAGGCGCCGTGCGACTGCGCGTTCTGGAGAGTTGGATGACGATCGACAAAGACGCGCTCGTGCGCGCAATCGACCGGATCGCGGACGCCATGGAGCGTGATTTCGATGAGTTCAACACGGTCGATGGCGCGCTTGGCGATGGTGATCTTGGCATCACCATGACCCGCGGCATGCGGGCCATATCCGAGATGAAAGACACCCTGCCCGATGACATCGGCATGGCGCTGTTCCAGTGCGCCCAGGCGTTCACCAAATCGTCCGGCTCGTCCTACGGTACCTTGCTGGCGACGGGACTGATGAGCGCCGGCAAGACCCTGAGAGGCAAGACGGAAATCGATGTGGCTGACCTGTCGGGTCTGATCGCCGACGCGCGCGACAAGATGCAGGCGCGCGGCAAGGC
>CAZSFA010000002.1:0-6913 GCA_964606055.1 uncultured Oceaniradius sp.
GTACTTGTCGTTGAAGATGTTGAGACCCTTGTTCTCCATCGCACCCATGTTGAAGTCGGAGACCGCGACGATCATGAAGACGTCCAGATCGTACTCGCGGCCAAAGCGCTTCTCGTCCCAGCGCATTGAGCGCTTGAGCGCGTCCATGGCATAGGCCGCACGCTGCTCCTTGCCGTGCTCGACGTAGATTTCGAGCGCCACCTGCCGGCCCGAGGCGGTCGTGAACCGATCGCTGAGCACGCCCAGATTGCCGGCGAACAGGGCAAACAGGTAGGACGGTTTGGGGTGCGGGTCGTGCCAGACGGCAAAGTGGCGGCCATCGCCGAGGTTGCCCTTCTCCACCGGATTGCCATTGGACAACAGGAGCGGCGTGCTGCCGGCGTCGGCCTCGATCCTGACGGTGTAGACCGACAGGACATCGGGTCGATCGAGGAAGTAGGTGATGCGGCGGAAGCCTTCGGCCTCGCATTGCGTGCAGTAATTGCCGCTGGTGCGGTAAAGGCCCATCAACTGCTTGTTGGCTTCGGGGTCGATGCGCGTGGTGATCTCGACCTCAAAGCGCGCGCTGTGCGGCGGATCGTTGACGACCAGTGCATCGGGCGAAGCTGCAATCGCGTTGCCCGCCACCGGTTCGCCATCGACCCGGACGCCGACCAGTTCCAGCTCGTCGCCATCCAGGTGCAGGGCCGTCCCGGGCGCTGTGTCGGCGCCGCGCTCGACCGTCAGCCGTGCCGTCACCTCGGTCCGGTTGGGATCGAGGCGGAAGGTCAGGTCGGTTTCGGCGATCTGGTAGTCACTGGGCCGGTAGTCTTCGAGTTTGACCACCTGTCCGGTTTCGGTGCGCATGGGTGACGGGCCTTCGGATTGGGAGCGCCTGCGGGCGATGAACGTTCCGCTTACACGATCGGCACAGGCCCGTCATGTGGCATCATCGGACAGGCCATTGGTGGCATGGAGCAGGCCTTGCGAAGCGTGGGCAACGGGTCCAATAAACAGCCATCGTGTCCTCTCCACCCGTCTCATTGGCGACATCGCGCGAAAACGCGCTTGTCGGCATCAGCTTCAAACTGGCCTCGGTCGTCGCATTCATGGCGATGGCGACGGCGATCAAGCTGGCCGGCCCATTGCCGCCGGGGCAGATGGTCTTCTTCCGCTCCTTCTTCGCAATCGTGCCGATCTGCATCTACCTGCTGGCGACCCGCCAGTTCGTGGATGCATGGCGCACCGATCGGTTCTGGGGTCATGTCACGCGCGGCCTGATCGGCGTGACCGCCATGGCGCTCGGGTTCTACGGCCTGACGCGGCTGCCATTGGCCGACGCGGTGGCGCTGGGCTATGCGCGCCCGTTGATCACGGTCGTGCTTGGCGCACTCATTCTTGGCGAAGTGGTGCGCCGCTATCGCTGGAGCGCGGTGCTGATCGGTCTGGTGGGCGTCCTGATCATCTCATGGCCGAACCTGCAATTGCTGCGCGGACAGGGCGAAGCCGGGCAGGCCTATGGCGCGATGGCCACGCTGGCGGGCGCGGTGGTGGCAGGGTTTGCTTTCGTCATGGTACGCACGCTGATCACGACCGAAAAAACGGCGACGGTCGTCCTGTACTTCTCGGTCACGGCGAGCGTGATCGCCTTGTTTTCGATCCCGTTGGGCTGGAGCGCGCTCGACACGGGCCAGGTCATCGCGCTGATCTCGGCTGGTGTGTTCGGCGGTCTGGGGCAGATCCTGCTGACGGAGAGCTACCGCTACGCGGAGACCTCGACCATTGCGCCGTTCGAGTACACGTCCATGATCCTGTCGGTCGGGGTCGGCATCGTGCTCTTCTCCGAGTTTCCGACCTGGTACACGCTCGTCGGCTCGGCGATCGTCATCGCCTCGGGCATCTTCATCATCTACCGCGAACACCGGCTGCGGCTGCAACGCGACAAGGCGCGCGCGTTCCTCACACCACAGGGTTAGGCTGTACCGACCTCAGAGCCCGGCCAGGCGCGCCTTCAACGCCAGAAGATCGAGCCAAGCATGGCGCTTCATGCGGGGCTGGGCACGCAGAAACGCCGGATCGTAGAGCGCGGTGACCTGCATTGTCCGGTTGCCGAACGCGCGTTCGACCCATGTGCCGCGCAGCCGCGTGATCGGCTTGGACGCCGCCATGAGATCGCGCGCCGCAACATTGCCCAGCGCAACCACGATCCGGGGTCCGGCAAGCTCGATCTGGCGCGCAATGAAGGGCGCACAGATGCGCAGATGCAGCGGCGTGGGCGGCTCTCCGCCCGGCACGGCCCACGGCACGCAGAAACCGGCATAACTGTCGCGCTCGCGATCGAGCCCGATGGAGCCCAGCATCTTGTCGAGCATGATGCCGTCCAGGCCCGACATGGCGGTCGCGTTCTGGTCATCATCGCGGCTTGGCGCTGCGCCGACGAGCATGATCGGCGCGCCGCGCGCACCGCCTTCGATGACCGCCTGGCGCGCGCTGCGGCGCAGATTGCACCCGCTGAAACTGCCTACGGCCGCGACCAGCGCGTCGAGCGTGTCAGCCGACGCGGCGGCCGCCCGTGCCATTGCCACGACGTCCGCATCGGGCGGAACGGGCGCGGCCGACGGCGGCGGCTCGGACACCGCCTGTGCAGGTGTTTGGATTCTGTTCGGCGGCGCTACCGGTTGAGGAGGCACGGCCGCCGCTGCCGGTCCTTTGGCCACCTCACCGAAACGGTTGGTCGGCTCGGGCTCGAAGGGGAAATCCAGTCCGCTTTCGGCATAAAATCGCAGCAGCGTCTCAAGCTGCGTCCGCGTCATGTCTCCGGCATCGACCATGGTCACTTGTCGCAAAGGCGCGGTCGCGCTGCAATGGGCTGAGGCGAACGATGCGTCAGGATGCGGGAATGCGCGGGTCGAACCGCAGGTAGAACACCGGCACCGGCGTCAGGTCGGTGGTCAGGAACCTGAAGGCGACAGTGTCGCCGGGATCGGTGAACCCGTCCTCGAACAGGATACGGTCATAGGGCTCGAAATCCTGCCGGTTGCCGGCAAAGCGGTCCGAGACGACGGCATAGGTGCCGGTGCGGCGCTGATCGAAAGACAGACCGTCGCCGTAAACGCTTGGTTGGCCAAGCACTTCCTGCAGTTCGAACTCGGCGCCAATCCAGGGCATGCCCGATGCGTTCTCAATGTCGAAATGAAAGTGCAGATTGCCGGTGGCGTGCGTTTCGGGATGGGCAAACGGGTTGAGCGGTTTTGTCGCGCGGATCACCAGCGTGACCGGCATCGCCGCATAGACCTGGCTGTGAATGCGGATCGGATCGTTTTGCGTGCCCAGACCGGACAGTCCGACGATGGTGAAGCCGCCCAGTTCAGCCGAGAAGTCATAGCCGACTTGTGCTGCCCGACTGCCATCTTCGGTGTCGGCCGCGCCCGCTCCGCCCACCGTCATCATGCCGCAAAGAAGCGCCGCGAAGGCGGCGCCATGGCTGCCGAAAATTCGCTGCATGAATCGGATGGTGACCTGTTTGCCGGCAAAACGCAAACGGGGCCGATTTCGCCTTGCACGCAAGCGGGCCAAGGTGCCTAATCGGGCTTTTGCGCCGTCGGGGAGAAGACCATGAAAACACGCGCCGCAGTGGCTTTTGAGGCCGCCAAACCGCTGGAGATCGTCGAGGTCGATCTTGACGGGCCAAAGGACGGCGAAGTGCTCGTCGAGATCAAGGCGACGGGCATCTGCCACACCGACGAATTCACCCTGTCGGGCGCCGACCCGGAGGGCGCTTTTCCCGCAATCCTTGGCCATGAAGGCGCCGGCGTGGTGGTCGAAACCGGGCCGGGCGTGACCTCGGTGGCGGTCGGCGACCATGTCATCCCGCTCTACACGCCCGAATGCCGCGAGTGCGAGTACTGCCTCAACCCCAAGACCAATCTGTGCCAGAAGATTCGATCGACACAGGGCCGGGGCGTGATGCCCGACGGCACCAGCCGCTTTTCCTACAAGGGCGACAGGCTGTTGCACTACATGGGCTGCTCGACCTTCTCCAACTATTCGGTTCTGCCGGAGATCGCGCTTGCAAAGGTGCGCAAGGACGCGCCGTTCGACAAGATCTGCTACATCGGCTGCGGCGTGACGACCGGCATCGGAGCGGTGATGTTCACCGCCAAGGTGGAGCCCAACGCGACCGCCGTCGTGTTCGGTCTGGGCGGCATAGGCCTCAACGTCATCCAGGGCCTGAAGATGGTCGGGGCGCGGCAGATCGTCGGCGTCGACACCAATCCGGCCAAGGAGGCGATGGCCCGAAGCTTCGGCATGACCGATTTCGTCAATCCGAAAGACGTCTCCGGCGACATGACCGGCCATCTGGTCGAGCTGACGGGCGGGGGCGCGGACTATTCGTTCGAGTGCATCGGCAATGTCGAGGTGATGCGGACCGCGCTCGAGTGCTGCCACAAGGGTTGGGGAACGTCGGTCATCATCGGCGTCGCTCCGGCCGGCGCGGAAATCTCGACGCGGCCGTTCCAACTGGTCACCGGGCGCAACTGGCGCGGATCGGCATTCGGCGGCGCGCGGGGCCGGACCGATGTGCCCAAAATCGTCGACATGTACATGGACGGCCGCATCGACATCGACAGCCTGATCACGCACACCATGCCGCTCGAGGACATCAACTCGGGCTTTGATCTGATGCACGCCGGCGAGAGCATCCGATC
Source organism: uncultured Oceaniradius sp. (assembly GCA_964606055.1). Lineage (GTDB taxonomy): Bacteria > Pseudomonadota > Alphaproteobacteria > Rhizobiales > Rhizobiaceae > Roseitalea. Next base: position 4,689 of record CAZSFA010000002.1, read on the forward strand.
GGTAGTGGTTTATTGATGTCCGAGTTTGCGCGCCACAGGGTCGCGGACGGCTGGCTGAGTGTCCACGACCATTTGAGCACCGTCTGCAATTGCACGATGCGATTTGCCGTGTTCGCGCCGCCACAGGCGCGCCACGGCAAGGTGCCGGTCCTTTGGTATCTGTCCGGGCTCACCTGCACCTGGGCCAACGTCAACGAGAAGTCGGGCCTGCACCGCTACGCGGCCGAACACGGCGTGATGGTCGTTGCGCCCGATACCTCGCCGCGCGGGGTGGATGTCGCGGACGACCAAGCCTACGATCTGGGCCAAGGTGCCGGCTTTTACCTGACGGCCACGCAGGACCCCTGGGCGCAGCACTATCGCATGGATGGTTATCTGACGGACGAGTTGCCGGGCGTTGTCGGCGAGATGTTTCCGAATGCGGACTTGGACCGGCAGGGCGTCTTCGGCCATTCAATGGGCGGGCACGGCGCGCTCACGCTGCATCTCAAGCATCCCGACCGCTACCGTTCCGTGTCGGCCTTTGCGCCGATCGTCGCCCCGTCGCAAGTGCCCTGGGGCCAGAAGGCCTTCACCGCCTATCTGGGCGACGACCGTGCTGACTGGGCGCAATACGACGCCTGCGCATTGGTGACCGATCGGCCATCGACCGCGCATGTGCTGATCGATCAGGGGGCTGCGGACGGGTTTCTCGCCGAGCAGTTGCGGCCCGAACTGTTCGCGGAAGCCTGCCGCCATGCGGGCCAGCCGCTGACGCTGAACATGCGCGATGGCTATGATCACTCATACTATTTCATCGCGACATTCATGGGCGATCACATCGCCCATCACGCCCGGGCGCTGGGCGAGTAGCGAGCCCGCCCCTGCCCCGACATGTTCAGCTTGCCTCCTGCCCTTACATGTTCGGGTAGACAGGGCCTTCGCCGCCCTGGGGAACCGTCCAGTTGATGTTCTGGTTGGGATCCTTGATGTCGCAGGTCTTGCAGTGCACGCAGTTCTGGGCGTTGATCTGGAACTTCGTTTCGCCACCGGCCGGCGCCGCATCGTCGCCAATGGTGTTGCCCTGATCATCAAGCCATTCGTAGACGCCCGCCGGGCAGTAGCGCCATGACGGGCCCGCATACTCGGCAAACTCCGAAGAACGCTGCAACGCATCGTCCGCCACCTTGAGATGGATCGGCTGATCTTCCTCGTGATTGGTGTTGGACAGGAACACCGAAGACAGCCTGTCGAACGTCAGTACGCCATCGGGCTTGGGATAATTGATCGGCTTGTGCCGGGATGCCGGCTCGATGGCGGCATGGTCAGGCTTGCCGTGGCCGAGCGTGCCGAACGGCGACCAGCCGCCGGTCACCTGGTTGATCCACATGTCGATGCCGCCAAGGCCGATTCCGAACAAGGTGCCAAAGCGCGACCAGAGCGGCTTGACGTTGCGGACCCGCCGCAGGTCCTTGCCGATCTCGCCCGTCCGCCACGTCTCCTCATAGGCATCGAGCGCGGTATCGTTGTGCTGGCCGGCGGCAATCGCTTCAGCCGCCTTTTCGGCCGCGAGCATGCCCGACAGAACCGCGTTGTGGGATCCCTTGATGCGCGGCACGTTGACAAAGCCCGCCGAGCATCCGATCAGCGCGCCGCCGGGAAACGACACTTTGGGCACGGACTGCCAGCCGCCCTCGGTGATCGCGCGGGCGCCGTAGGAGATGCGCTTTCCGCCCTCGAACGTGTCGCGGATCGCCGGATGGGCCTTGAACCGCTGCAGTTCCTCGAACGGCTTCAGGTACGGGTTCTTGTAGTTGAGGTGGACGACGAAGCCGACCGCGACCTGATTGTCTTCCAGGTGATAGACGAACGATCCGCCGCCGGTGCGATTGCCCAGCGGCCAGCCGAACGAGTGCTGGACCAGCCCGGGCTTGTGCCTTTCGGGAGCGACCTGCCACAACTCCTTGAGGCCGATGCCGAACTTGGGCGGCTGGCGGCCCTCATCGAGCTTGAACCGGGCGATCAGGTCCTTGGCGAGCGATCCGCGCACGCCCTCGCCGATCAGAACGTATTTGCCGTGCAGTTCCATGCCGCGGGTGAACGCCGGCCCCGGCGCGCCGTCGCGGGCAATGCCCATGTCGCCGGTCGCAACGCCCTTGACGGCGCCGTTCTCGTCCAAGACGAGTTCGGCGGCGGCGAAACCGGGATAGATCTCCACGCCCAGCGCCTCGGCGCGACCGGCAAGC
>CAZSFA010000002.1:6923-10717 GCA_964606055.1 uncultured Oceaniradius sp.
GTAGTTGCCGTGATTGTTCATCAACGGCGGCATCAGGACATTGGGCAGGCGGATGCTGCCACCTGGCCCCAAGTAGAGGAACTGATCCTCGGTGACGGCGGTCTTGAGCGGCGGATCGGGATCATCGCGCCAGTCGGGAACCAGCGCATCAAGTCCCACCGGGTCAATCACCGCGCCGGACAGGATGTGCGCGCCGACCTCGGCGCCCTTTTCCAGTACGACGACTGATAGGTCGGCATCAATCTGCTTGAGGCGAATGGCGGCGGCCAGCCCGGCCGGTCCGGCCCCAACGATCACGACGTCGAACTCCATGCTTTCGCGTGGCTCCAAGCGCGGGTCCTGCCCTGCCTGTTGATCGCTCATCGCCGGATCTCCCTCATGCCTTTGCGCCGCGCTTCGGGCACTGACCCTGTCAGGACCCGCCCGGCGGCCGCACCGTTTGGTGCCTCGCTCTAGCGCGTCGCGGCGCTCACCCGCAAGCGCATCGCGGAGGCAACCCGACGCGTGAAGCAGGATAAATTACGTTGACGTAAACGTCCATATTTTGAAGAAATCCCGCCCTGTCTGGCATGTCGGATGGGCACAGATAAGGCCGGGCCCTCCACGTGGAGATGCCCGACCTTTGCGAATAGAGCGGCTATGCGCGGCTTATTCGCCGCCGCGATCACCACCGCGGTCGCCGCCGCGATGCCCGCCACGGTGTCCGCCGGCGAAGCGGCGCGGCAACTCGTCTTCGGTGACCGACCCGGATTCGTCGAAGTCGAGGAGCGCGAACTGCTTCTGCTGGCGGCTTTCGATCTCATCGATCGCCAGTTGACCATCGCCATTGACGTCAAAGCGCGAGATCATCCGGCCCGCCATGCGCGCGGCGCGACGGTTGTCGGCTGCCTCGACAATCTCCTCAAACGTCACCAGCCCGTTGGCATCGGCATCGGCTTCGGCAAAACGCTCCGCCATCGGCTGGAAGAACTCGGTGAACGTCACCGCTCCGTCGCCGTCGGCGTCGATCCGCTCAAAGCGCATCTCGGCTCGGGGGCCGTCTCCGCGCATTCCGCCGGCGCGCTTGCCATCGGCAGCGTAGGCGGTTGCAATACCGGCCGCACCGATTGTGACGGCGATGGCGACAAGGGCTGTCTTGGTTGTCGTTTTCATGTTGGTCGTCCTTTGCATCGTTCGTCATCCCGATGCATGGCCGCAAGCGTGCTTCCCTGTCACGCATCCGACCCGTAGGCACCGACAACCGTTTGGAACACGTCCCGCACGCGGTCGCGGTGGCTCTTCAGAAGCGCCTCGACATGGCCGATCGACGGCACGTCGAGCTTCACACACAAGAGTTCGACCAAACCTCGCGGTGCGGTGTCCGGATCAAAGCTTCCGGGCGTGCACAGGCGCAGCGTGTGGCCAACCTCGGCGTAGTCTCTGAACGCGTCCAGCAAGTCCTTTCTTGCGCGTTCATCGACAATCGCATCATCGAGCGAGTTGAGAATAAGCCCCGCGCTGGCCCCGTTCAAATTAAGCTTTGGTAATCCCGTCAGCCGCCAGAACTGGGCCAGGAAATCGAGGTCGATCGTGCCCCCGGCAACACGCTTGATGTCCCAGTCATCGCGAGGCGCCTTGTCGCGCAGCAACCGCGCGCGCATCGATGCCACATCGTTGCGTACCTTTGTCAAATCGCGGGGCTGGGCGAGGATCGCCTGAAGTTCATCCTCAAACCGTGCAGTCAGGTCGGCGTCGCCCGCGACCACGCGCGCCCGGGTAAGCGCCATGTGTTCCCAGGTCCAGGCATCGTTTCGCTGGTAGTTCGAAAACGCGCGCAGCGAGGTGGCCAGCGGACCCTTGTTGCCCGAAGGCCTGAGCCGGAAATCGACCTCATAGAGCACGCCTTCGCTGGTCGGGGCGGACAGCGCGGCAATCAGCCTCTGGGTCATGCGGGCATAGTATTGCGAGGGCGCAAGCGGCTTGTCGCCGTCGCTGGCTTCGACATCGGCCGGGTGATCGTAAAGCAGGATCAGATCGACATCGCTGCCCGCCGTCATCTCCCCGCTTCCCAGCCGGCCCAGCGCGACGATGCAGGCCCGGCCGCCTGGCACCGTGCCATGTCGGCCAGCGACCTCGGCGGCCGCCGCGTCGAACGCTTCGGCGATCACCAGATCGGCGATCGCCGTCAGGCCCTCGCCCATCTGTGCGCCGTCGATCGCGCCGGTCAGATAACGCACGCCGACAAGGAAACGCTGTTCGGCGGCAAAAATGCGCAGGCGATCGAGGCGGTCCTCATAGAGGCGGGCGTCGCCCATCAGGCCGGCAAGACTGGACGCCAGTTCCTCGGCATCGGGCAAGCCTTCATAGAAGGCGGGGTTGAGCATGCCGTCAAAGACCAGCGGCCGCTTGGTGATGATATCGGCCAGCCGTGGTGCCGCCGTGAGGATCGTCATCATCAGCGAGAGCAGATGCGGGTTGGAGTTCAGCATCGAGAACAGCTGAATGCCCGCCGGCAATCCCTTCACGAACGCGTCAAACCGTAGCAGCGCGGCATCGGCCTGACCGCTCGCCGCAAAACACTCAAGCAGCGCCGGGGTCAGTTCGGTCAGTCGTTCACGCGCCTTCTGCGATTGCAGTGCGGCGTAGCGGCCAAAGTGCCATGTCCGTATGACCGACCACATGTCGGCCGGCCGCGCAAAGCCGAGCTGCGAAAGCGTCGCCAGCGTGTCCGGATCGGGCTGATCGCCGGTAAAGGACAGGTTGCCGCCTGTCGCTGCCAGCGTCTCGCCCTCCTGAAACAAGGCGCCGAAATGGCCTTCGACGGTCACAAGGTGACCGCGCAGCGCAGAGCGGAACGCCTGCGGGTCGACATAGCCCATCAGCGCGGCGATCGCGGCCATCTCTTCACGCGCCGTCGGAAGATCGTGCGTCTGCTCGTCGCCGATCATCTGGATGACATGCTCGACGCGGCGCAGAAACGTGTAGGCATCGCGCATCTGCTCGGCGACATCATGACCGATCCAGCCATCGCCGGCAAAGCGGTCCAGCATGTCCAGCGTGCGTGAGGACCGCAAATGGGGTGCGCGACCGCCGGCGATCAACTGCTGGGTCTGGACGAAGAACTCGATCTCGCGAATGCCGCCACGACCCAGCTTGACGTTGTGGCCCTCGATGGCGATGGCGCCGTGACCCTTGTGGGCGTGGATCTGCCGCTTGATCGACTGGACGTCGGCGATTGACGCATAGTCGAGATATTTGCGCCAGATGAAAGGGGTCAGCTGGCCCAGAAACCGCTCGCCTGCCTCGATGTCGCCGGCGACGGGGCGCGCCTTGATCATTGCGGCGCGCTCCCAGTTCTGCCCCCTGGCCTCGTAGTAGTTGAGCGCGGCATCGACCGAGATCGCCAGCGGCATCGCGCCCGGATCGGGACGCAGGCGCAGATCGGTGCGAAACACATACCCCTCGCCCGTGCGTTCCTGCATGATGCGGATCAGCCGGCGCAGCGATTTGGACAGGATGTCGCCGGCCTCATAGGGGTCTTTCCAGGTCAGCCCCGACGGTTCGTGCTCGAAGAAGACGATCAGGTCGATGTCAGACGAATAGTTGAGTTCGCCGGCGCCCAGCTTGCCCATGCCCAGCACGATCAGTCCCGACCCTTGTGCCGGATCGGCCGGGTCGCGCATGGTCAGCTTTGACTTTTCATGCAGATCGCGCAGCAGCCAGTTGACGACCGCCTCAAGCGAAAGCTGGGCCAGATCGGACAGGTATCGCGTCGTATCGTCGAGGGTCTGGTCGCCATCGCGGTCGCCGACGTC
>CAZSFA010000002.1:10817-60655 GCA_964606055.1 uncultured Oceaniradius sp.
AGGCGAAAAGCCTCTCTGGTCGGCATGAATGGCCTGTGACACGCCCCTGGTCCCGATTGATGGTTCTCGACACCTGATACCGGCATTCACCGCAGCCGGCAAAGGTGTCGTCGGCGATCAGGAGGCGGATGGCGGAAATGACAGGATGGCGCACAACCCGGGATCATTGTCCTCAAGTCGCAACTGGCCGGCATGTTGACGCATGATCGCGTCGACGAGCGACAGACCGAGCCCGGAGCCGGGCTGGCTGCGGCTGTCGTCGAGCCTTTCAAAGCGCTTGATCACACGTTCGCGGTCGTCGGTCGCAATGCCAGCGCCGTTGTCGCAGATTGCCAACTCGGTGCGGCCGTCGCGAACGCGGCCCACCAGCCGGATCGCCGTACCAGGCGTGCCCATGCCGTATTTGAGCGCGTTGTCGATCAGGTTTGTCGCCGCCTGGCCAATCAGTTCACGGTTGCCTTCGACGACCAGCGGTCCGGTCACGGCGTTTTCGAGGTGCCCGCCAGCATCCTCCACGAGCGGTTCGTAGAGTTCGACAAGATCGTCGGCGATCATCGCCAGATCGACCGGCTCGGGCGTGAACTTGGTGTAGCCCGCCTCGACCCGCGAAATCAGCAGCATGGCGTTGAAGACCCGGATCAACTGGTCAGCTTCACCGATCATGTCCTCAAGGGCGTCGCGATAGCCGGCCGCGCCATTGCCCTGCCTCAAGGCTTGCTCGGCACGGTTGCGCAACCGCGTCAGTGGCGTCTTCAGATCGTGCGCGATGGAATCGGAGACGTCGCGCAAACCGTTGTTGAGGGTCTCGATGCGCGACAGCATCGCGTTCAGGCTGGTAGACAGCCGGTCGAACTCGTCATTGGCCGAAGACACCGGGAGACGCCGCCCCAGATCGCCGGCCACGATGCCGGCGCTGGCCGCCGATACCTCATCGATCCGCCTGAGCGCGCGACGGCCGATGAAGAACCAGATGAGCAGACCGCCGATGGCCATCAGTCCGAGCGCCAGCGTCACCGATCGACGCACGATGACGCGCAGCAAATCGGGCTGACCAAGATCACGCCCCACCAGAATGGTCAGGCCGTTGCTGAAACGGGTGACGTGACCAATGGCGCGCGGCGCATCTTCACCGGTGCGGCGCCCGTCAAGCTTGGCATAGACGAACGGGTGCCGCACCCAGCCACGCTCGTCGAGAACGCCGGGCTCCAGGTCGCCGACATTGCCGGCAATGATCCGCCCGCGCGCATCTGCTACCAGATAGACGAACGCGCCCGGCGCGCGCGAGCGCCGCTCGATGGCGAGCACCAGGGCGCGCATACCGCCGCGCGAATGAATGCTGGACAGGTTCTCCAGTTCGCTTTCGACGGCCTTGCGCGTTTCGGTCGACAGGAAACCGGCGGCAACGGCCGTCATGTAGAAGACCAGCAAAACCGCGCAGACGCCAAACAACAGCAGATACAGCGCCGAAAGGCGCACCGCAGTCGTCTTCATCATCGCGCCGAGCCGGCGCGTGGCAGCCGTCATCACTCGCGCATGACATAGCCGGCGCCGCGCACGGTGTGCAGCAGCGGCTTGTCGAAGCCTTTTTCGATCTTGCCGCGCAGGCGCGACACATGAACGTCGATCACATTGGTCTGGGGGTCGAAATGATAGTCCCAAACGTGTTCGAGCAGCATGGTGCGGGTGACCACGCGGCCGGCATTGCGCATCAGATATTCCAGCAGGCGGAACTCACGCGGCTGCAGGGTGATTTCCTGGCCCGCCCGCGTGACCTGCCGCGACAGCCGGTCAAGCTCGAGATCGGCAACGCGATAGCCGGTCTCGGCCTCGCCATTGTGCGTGCGGCGCTGCAACACCTCCAGCCGGGCGAGCAGTTCGGAGAAGGCGTATGGCTTGGTCAGGTAGTCATCGCCGCCGGCGCGCAGGCCGGTGACACGATCATCGACCTCGCCCAGTGCCGACAGGATCAGCGCCGGCGTGCGGTCACCCTGACCGCGCAGTTCGGAGATGACGGACAGTCCGTCGCGGCGCGGCAGCATGCGATCGACGATCAGCGCGTCGTAGCCGCCGGACTGGGCGAGCGACAGGCCGTCATCGCCATCATGGGCGCAATCGGCGACATGACCGGCTTCGTCCAGCGCCTTCTTGAGGTAGCTGGCCGCCTGCTGGTCGTCTTCGATGATCAGGACTTTCATTGTGGTTCACTTACCAACTCCGGCAGCAAGCCGGAAGAGCGGCGGCGGGCTAGAGGGGAAGGCCCACCGCCGCGGGACCATGGCAGATGGTCCGCACCTGCCCGACGGGGATGACATGGAAGACGCCGGGCCGGAGTTCAAGGACGGGCGTCAGCCGCGCGGCAGCGGCACGGCAACATAGCGACTGGCGTTTTCGCCCTGCACGCGCAGAAGCGCGGCATTGCGGCCCTGATCGGCAACCTCACCGATCCGCCGTTCCACGTCGGCGGCGGTGTCCACCGGCTCGTTGTTGATGTCACGGATGATGTCGCCGGCGCGGATGCCAGCCTGGAATGCGGCGCTGTCGGGCGCAACGTCGGTGATCAGGACACCCTGACCATCATCGGCGGGCACCACCGTCAGGCCAAGGCCGTCGAGCGTCGACGGCGCCATTTCCTCGGGCGCATCGTTGTCGCGGCTTGCGAGCGCGGCCACGTCTGGCAGTTCGCCCAACTCCACTTCGACGGTTCGCTCGCGACCATCGCGCTGGATGGTGATGGTCACCTCCGTACCGGGATCGAAGTCGGCGATGGCGCGCGACAGTTCACGCGGGTCCGCGATCGCGTCGCCATTGACCTGGGTGATCACATCGCCGGGGCGGATGCCGGCGCGATCGGCCGGCGTGCCGCCTTCGGCATCGGCGACGATTGCGCCGCTCGCCGTATCAAGGCCGAGTGCATCGGCGATGTCGTCGGTCACCGGCTGGATCCGGACGCCGAGCCATCCGCGCTGGACCATGCCGTCATCGACCAGTTCGTCGATCACATCGCGGGCGACCGACGCCGGAACGGCGAAGGCGATGCCGACATTGCCGCCCGAGGGCGAGAAGATCGCGGTGTTCACACCGACGACCTCGCCGTTCAGATTGAACGTTGGGCCGCCGGAGTTGCCGCGGTTCACCGCCGCATCGATCTGGAGGAAGTCGTCATAGGGACCGGCGCCGATGTCACGGCCTCGCGCCGAGACGATGCCGGCGGTGACCGTTCCGCCAAGGCCGAACGGATTGCCGACGGCAACGACCCAGTCACCGACGCGCGTGGCGCTGTCGTCGCCAAAGGCCACATAGGCAAAATCGCGGTTGGCATCGACCTTGAGGACGGCCAGATCGGTGCGCGGGTCCGCGCCGACCAGTTCTGCATCGAACTCGGTGCCGTCGTCCATCACGATGGTGAACTCGGCGCCGCCTTCGATGACATGGTTGTTGGTGACCAGAAGGCCGTCGCCGGAGATGAAGAAGCCGGAGCCCTGGCTGGACGGGCGGGCGCGGCGTGGCCGCTCATTGCGGCGCTGGCCGAATCGGCGTTCACCGAACTCGCGACCGCCGAACTCACGATCCCAGAAGCGCCTGAACGGATGGGATTCGGGAAGATCTTCGAACGGGCTGAACTGCTGGCCGAATGCGTCGCCTTCATTGGCCGGCTGGACGCGCGCCCGCACACGGACCGAGACGACTGCGGGCGACACGGCCTCGACGACATCGGCAAAGCCCGGCGACACGGCCGGCGCCTCAAGGCGCACCGCTTCCGCATAGGCGGGCGTGGCGAACTGGGCCGCGCCATAACCGGCAAAGCCCGCGCCGATAACGGCGGTGGCCACAACGACACTGGTGAGACGGGATTTCAGCATGAATGTCATCCTCCTGAGGGATCAGCGGAGGGCGCAAGCGGCCCTGTTGCTGATCAACTTAGGGTGGGCCGGCTTGCACGAACATTTCCGGCAGATGACAAATCGGTAAGGTTGGGTCACGACGCCGTGAGGCACCGCCTATCCCGCCTCGACCCTGGTCGCGACGGCGGCGGTCCCTTCCAGCGTCTTGTGCACCGGGCACTTGTTGGCGATTTCCTCCAGCTTGCCGGCCAGTTCGCCGGGCACAGGTCCGTCGACCGTTATCACGCGCTCGAAACGGTCGATCTTGCCGCCATTGGCCCTTGTTTCGTCGGTGCACTCCTCGCAATCGCGTGCGTGGATCTTGGCGTGGCTGACCTCGACGGTTACGGCGCCGAGTTCGAGCTTCTTGAAATCGGCATACATGCGCAACGTCATCGACGTGCAGGCGCCCAGTGCTGCCGACAACAGGTCGTAAGGCGACGGACCGGTGTCGGCGCCGCCGACCGAAGCGGGTTCGTCGGCAAAGAAGCGGTGCCTGCCAGCCTGAACAGCGTTCTGGAACTTGCTTTGGCGGGTTTCGGTCACGCGCACATGTTCGATGGCCTCCGAGCCTTGGGGCTCCTCCCGGGGCAAAAGGCGCGAGGCCCAGCCAGCGATGACCTCGGCCGCGAACTCGGCATCGTCGGCCCGGCTGAGAAGGTGATCGGCCGTGTCGAGCGAAACGAAACTCTTGGGGTGTTTGGCGGCAGAAAAAATCCGCGTCGCGTTGTCGATGCCGACCGTCTGATCGATTGGCGAATGCATGATCAGAAGCGATGCCCGCAGCTTGGCAATCTTGTCGGTCAGCGTGGTCTCGCGGGCCGCCTCGACAAACTCCTTGCCGATGCGAAACGTGCGGCCGACCAGCGTGACCTCGGCCGAGCCCTCACGCTCGATGGTTTCGATGTCGGCGGCGAACTGATGCAGCACGTGTTCAGCGTCGGCCGGCGCACCGATCGTGACGATGCCCTTGACCTCGGGAATCTCGCCGGCCGCCGCCAGAACGGCTGCACCGCCCAGCGAATGGCCGATCATCAGCATCGGCGCCTCACCGTTTTGGCGCAGGTGATCGGCTGCCGCGACCAGGTCGGCGACGTTGGAAACAAAGGAGGTGTTGGCAAACTCACCTTCGGAGGAGCCGAGCCCGGTGAAGTCGAACCGCAACACCGCAACGCCAAGGCGGGCCAGATTGGCCGCAATGCGCCGCGCCGCGATGATGTCCTTTGTGCAGGTGAAGCAGTGCGCAAACAGCGCATACCCGCGAACCGGACCGTCGGGGCGATCAAATCTGGCGGCGAGCTGATGGCCGTCAGCAGATGGAAAGGTGCGTTTTTCGACAGGCATCGGCAAGTCCCCTCTGGTTGCGGGGCCTACCTATGCATCGTTTCGCTCACCTTCACCTAACAACTTTGCGACGCGCGCTTGTTCGTCCGCGGTCAGTTCCGCGCCGATGCCGGCGGCACGGCTCTGGCGGCGCGTGAAGGCGTAGGCCGCCGTGCCGCCGAGCAACAGGATGACGATCGGCGTCGCCCACAAGACGGCGTTGCGCGCCGAAAGGCGCGGGCGAAGCAGGACGAACTCCCCATAGCGGTCAACCACGTAAGAGATCACTTCGTCGTTGGTGTCGCCGGCAACAAGGCGGTCGCGGACCAAGACACGCAGATCGCGCGCAAGTTCGGCGTCGGAATCGTCGATCGACTGGTTTTGACAGACCATGCAGCGAAGGCCGGCCGAGATATCGCGGGCGCGCTCCTCAAGCCCGGGGTCATTCAGGATTTCCTCGGGATTGACCGCGAGCGCCGGCGCGGCGAGCGCGGCAAGCACCGCGATCGTGAGGGCCAGCCGCTTCATTCGGCCGGCTCCGGCGCGGGGCGCGAACCGGCGGCATCAAGCGCCTGTCGCCGCCGACGCGAGGCCACCGGCGCACCGATGCGCAATCGCCGGTCCGACAACGATATCAGACCGCCCAGCGCCATGATGATCGTGCCGTGCCAGATCAGCGTGACCCATGGTTTCCACCATATGCGCACGACGATATCGGTCGTGCCGGGCATCGGGTCGCCGAGCGCGATGAAGTAGTGGCTGAACAGGCCGATGCTCTGGATGCCGGCCTCGGTGGTTTGCATGGTGCTTGCCACATAGGTCCGCTTTTCGGGCGCCAGCGTCCCGATCGCATCGCCATCGCGCGTGATGGTGAAGACGCCCCGATCGTAAGTGAAGTTGGGGCCCCTGCCCGGCGTCAGCGACACGAACTCGACATCATAGCCGGCAAAGCTCGTCGTTTCGCCCGGCACCATGCGCAGCACCGTTTCCTGCTCGAAGGTGGTCACGGCGACGATGCCCAGCGTGGTCACACCAAGACCGGCATGAGCCAGCGCGGTGCCCCAATTGGCGCGCGGCAGGCCTTTCAGACGCGCCCAACCCTTGGCGAAGCCGTTCTTGAAGAATCCGGCCTTCTGCCAGACATCGGCGAACGAACCGATGATGAGCCAGAACGCGACGGCGAACACGAACGCCGAGAGAACCGGTGCTCCGTAGACGAGATAGGCAAAGACCAGCGCCGTCAGGATCGACAGTGCCGCCGCCAGCCACAGCCGCTCGGCGGCTGCATAGAGGTTGCCCCGCTTCCACGCCAGAAGCGGGCCGAACGGCACCGCCATCAGAAGCGGAATCATCAACGGGATGAAGGTGTAGTTGAAGTAGGGCGCACCGACCGAAATGCGCTCGCCGGTGACGCCTTCGACCAGCAGCGGATAGAGCGTGCCGACCAGCACGGTCGCCGTCGCGGTGGTCAGGAAGAGATTGTTGAGAACCAGCGCGCCTTCCCGGCTGACGGGGTGGAACATGCCGCCATTGCGCAGCGTGCCGGCGCGCAACGCGAACAGGATCAGCGATCCGGCGATGAAGAAGATCAGGATCATCAGGATGAAAAGGCCGCGCTGCGGGTCGGTGGCAAACGAATGCACCGACGTCAGAACGCCCGAGCGCACCAGGAACGTTCCGAGCAGCGAGAACGAGAACGCCAGGATCGCCAGGAGGATCGTCCAGACCTTCATCGCTTCGCGCTTTTCCATGACGAGCGCCGAATGCAGCAGCGCGGTCCCGATGAGCCACGGCATGAACGAGGCGTTCTCAACCGGATCCCAGAACCACCAACCACCCCAGCCAAGCTCGTAATACGCCCAGTAGGAGCCCATCGAGATGCCGGCCGTCAGGAAGACCCATGACACCAGCGTCCACGGACGCACCCAGCGCGCCCATGCCGCATCGATGCGGCCTTCGATCAACGCCGCCACCGCAAAGGAGAAGCAGATCGAGAACCCGACATAGCCGAAGTACAAGAGCGGCGGGTGGATCGCCAGGCCAATGTCCTGCAGCAGCGGGTTGAGATCGCGCCCCTCGATCGGCGCCGGTGCGATGCGCTCGAACGGATTGGAGGTCAAAAGGATGAAGAGGGCGAAGGCAACCGTCACGGACCCCTGCACCGACAGGACAGCCGCCTTGAGACGGGATGGCAGGTTTGCGCCGAACATGGCGACGAGCGCGCCAAACAGCGCCAGCGTCAGGATCCACAACAGCATGGAGCCTTCGTGGTTGCCCCAGACCCCGCTGATCTTGAAGATCAGCGGCTTATCGGAAAACGAGTTTGCCCAAACGTTCTGGACCGAAAAATCGGAGGTGACGTACGCCCAAGTCAGCGCGGCGAAGGAAACCGCGATCACAAGAAATGTGGCGATCGTCACCGACGGCGCGATTGCGATCATCCGCGCGTCATGGGTGCGCAGGCCGATCATCGGCACGATCGTCTGCACCAGCGACAGGGCCAGGCCAAGCACCAGCGCATAGTGTCCGAGTTCGACGATCATTGCCGTTGCCCTCCCCGAGCCATCAGTAGCCGCTGGCGGTGTCGTTCGCCTCGACAGGCAACGCGCCCTGCCAGACACCCTGCTCCTTGAGGGCCTCGGCAACCTCGCGCGGCATATAGGTTTCGTCGTGCTTGGCGAGCACGGTGTCAGCCGTGAAGCTGCCGTCGGGCTGAAGCACACCCTCGGCGACGATCCCCTGCCCTTCGCGGAACAGGTCCGGCAAAATACCCGCGTAGTGCACCGTCACAGCGTGATTGGCGTCTTCGACAGCGAACTCGACGCGCGCGTCGTCAAGCGTGTTCACCGAGCCCATCACGACCAGCCCGCCAAGCCGCACGCGGCCATCGTTTTCGGCAGCGCTTGCGGTCGAGACCAGATCGGTCGGGGTCCTGAAAAACGTCACTTGCGCACTCAGGCCGGTCAGCACGAGGGCGACCGCCGCCCCCAGCACGCCCAGGCCGGCAAATATCACGGTGAAACGCTTCTGCTTCCGGGTCATGGCCAGAACTCCTCCGCGTTCAGGCCAAGCCCGGCGGCGAAGTCGCGCAGATCTGCAAGTTCGATCGGCCTGTCGCTGTAGACTTCATGGGCGCGTTCTAGCGCATCGCGCAGCCCGTCGGTTTGATCGAGCACAACACGGGCGCGAATAAGCCGTTTCCAGCCTTCGATGTCATCGGGCGCGTCGCGCAGCCGCTCATCAAGCGAAGCCACCATCTGCTCGATGGCGCCAGCCTGCTCTTCCTGCGACAAGTCCTGCATCTGGGAAATGGTATCGGCATCGAGTTCGGGCGGGCGGCCATCGCCGGCGATCCGGGGCGCGGTCTGCTCCAGTCGATCAAGGCTCTGCTGCGCGATCATGCGCCAGATCGGGTCGGATTGCTGGTCGGCGATCAGTTCCTGCCAGCGGGTGCGGGCTTGCTCGTACCGGCCGATCTGAACGTCGGCCAGACCGTCAAAGAACCGGCCGCGAACATCGGTTGGGTCGAGGGCGAGCGAGCGGTCGAAGATCTCGCCGGCCTCCTCGGTGACGATGCCGCCGGCGCGCGTGACAAGCACTTCGCCCAGACCCGACAGCCGTTGCGGGTTCTCGCCCGAAAGGCGAATGGCATTGCGATAGGCCGTCTCGGCACGCCCGATCTGGCCAATGCGAAAGTAGACCGGCGCCAGAACGTCCCAACCCTGTGCGTCGTCCGGGTTATCGCGAAGATGCTCCTCGGCACGGGCGACCAGATCGCGGAGTTGGTCGGCGCTCTGGCTCTGCGTCGCTTGCGCCTCGCGCATCTGTTCGAGACGCATCGCGAGCGGCTGGGATTCATACTCCGGCGAGCCTATGCCGGTGTAGACGATCAGGCTCAGCCCGGGCACGAAGACGACCGCGAACAGGCCCAAAAGAACAAGTCCGCTTGATCGCCCGGCCTTGCCGTTGGAAGCGCTGACCGAACCGTTGATCCGGTCCTCAACGGCAAGGATGCGGCGGGCCACCTCATTGCGTGCCTGCACGGCTTCGGCCGGCGAAATCGCACCGCGTGCTTCTTCCGAATCGAGTTCCTGCAACTGATGGCGGTAGACGGCGAGGTCATGCTCATGATCCTCGTCACGGTCGACCGCATCGCCGCCCTCGCCGGTAAGTGCGGGTCGGAAGGCGATCACGAGTGCGGCGACGGTCAATGCTGCGATGACGAGCCAGAAAACCATGGCAAGCAGTTACCGCCAGAACACGGCATTTCCAAGAAAAACCGGCTGCGACAAAGGGGCTATTGGGCGGACATGGCGCGGCCAGGCGATCAGGCCGGTGCGGAATGCTAGGTCAAAAGGGTCCAGCTGCCATCCTCATTGCGGCATGCGGACCCGCGCGCAACCTGTTCTGTCCCGCCGATCGTGATCGTGTGCGTGTATTGCCGGCAATCCTGCGAACCGACCCGATAGGGTTGGGAAGGAACGACGGTTCCTGAAACCAGTCCGTTCTCTCCCTGCCAGACGGCAGCGTCGCCCGGCGCCGTCGATTCCAGCGCGCGGTATTCGGTTTCAAGGGCATCGATCTGGTCGGCGCGGCTGATCTGCACCCCTTCGATGCGCGCGACCAAGCCACCCTGAAGCGGCGCCAGAAGACGCGGTGTCGATGGATCGACAGACGTCGGCGCCAGCGAGTTGGCCGCAATCCCGGCGCCACCGCCGGTCACGCATCCGCCCAACACCATCGAAACCGCAGCCAGCAAAGCGCCTGAAATCAACCGTCGCATCGTCCCGATCCCGCAACACTTGCCAGGCAAGCGCCAACTCCATGCGCCGTCCATGTAATCGGCGCCATCGATGGCGGCAATATGTCGGGGTATCGAAGGGCGTGTTTTTGAACGGCGCACGATGGGTTCGGCAGGATGCGGGCCGACGGCCATGGGCGGTCAGCCGATCGGGCGGGCGCGTGGCAGGGTCAGGCGAACCTCCAGACCGCCCAGACCGCTTTCGCCGAGCGCGACATCGCCTTTGTAGGCCCGCACCGTTTCGACGACGATCGACAGTCCGAGCCCCGTGCCAGGCTTTGACTCGTCCAGGCGCTGGCCCCGGCGCAAGGCCAGATCGCGCCGCTCGGCCGAAATGCCGGGACCATCGTCTGAAACGCACACGCGGAACAGGTGGGGATCGTCATGCGAGGCGATGTCGATCGCAATGGCGTGATCGGCCCATTTGCAGGCGTTTTCGAGCAGGTTGCCGCACACCTCCTCGAAATCCTCTTTCTCGCCGGCAAAGGCGATCGGGTCAGCAGGAACAGTCAGGTCGATCGTCTTGTCGGGATTGAGCTTGCGCATGACCCTGACCAGACGATGCAGCGTTTCGGATGTATCGGTTCGGAAGGCGGTTCCGCCGGCCTGTGCGGCGATGCGGGCGCGATTGAGATAGTGCTCGACCTGCGCCTGCATGGAGGTCGCCTGCTCGGCGACAAGGCGCGGTTGAACGGGTTCATCGCCGGCAGCCTCGTTGCGCAACACGGAGATCGGCGTCTTGAGCGAATGGGCCAGGTTGCCGACCTGGGTCCGTGCGCGCTCGACGATGCGCCTGTTGTTGTCGATGAGCATGTTGACCTCATCGACCATGGGCTGGATTTCGTCGGGATAGTCGCCGGCGATCTCGTGCTCGCGTCCGGACTGGATATCGCGCAGGGCCTGTCGCACACGGTCAAGCGGCCGCATGCCGAAGACGATGATCAGCGCGTTGAGGCCGACGACACCAACGCCGAATGCGACCAGGAGAACGCCGAGGTTTTGGGCGAGCGCGGCGAGCGCTGCGTCGAACTCGCTCTGATTGCCGGCCAGTTGGAACAGCGCGACCTCGCCGTTCGGGCCGATGACGATTTCCGCTTCCAGCACGCGCAGCGTGTTCTGGTTGGGTCCGGTGACGGCGAAAGAACGCCGAAACTGGTCGTCATAGGGAACGGTGTCGAGCGGCGGACCAGACAGTCGACCGGGGCCAAGCGACGGCGAGCGGCGCTCGGCAGACGGGCCAGAATCGACGATACCAACCTGCCAGTACCATCCCGAGCCTGCTTCAAGAAAAGACGTGTCGCCCAGATTGGGAACACCGACGAGCCGGCCGCGCTCGTCGATGCCGAACGCAGCGATCAGGCTGAACAACTGCGCCTGCTGCAAATCGGCAAAGCCACGCTCGGCATTGTGCCGATACTGCGCGATGAGGATCCAGCCAAGCAGCCCAACCGCAAGCACCGTCCAGAGCGTCGAAAGGACGACGACACGATTGCGCAGCGAACCCATCATCGGTCAGGCACGCGGAAGCTTCACGAACCGGTTTCCGCGTTCTGTTCGGTCGCCGGATCGCGCAATCGATAACCAAGGCCGCGGATGGTCTCGATCAGATCGTGGCCGATTTTGCGTCGCACACGACCGACGAAGACCTCCACGGTGTTGGAATCGCGATCAAAATCCTGATCGTAGAGGTGTTCGGTCAGCTCCGTGCGCGAGACCACTTCGGACTGATGGTGGATCAGATAGGAAAGAAGCCGGAACTCATGCGAGGTGAGCTTCAGCGTCTTGCCATCGATCATGGCACGCGAGGTCCTGGTGTCGACGACCAGCGGCCCGCAGGTGAGTTCCGAGGTGGCGTGGCCCGACGCGCGGCGGATCAGTGCCCGCACGCGGGCAAGCACTTCTTCGACGTGAAAGGGCTTTGTGACGTAGTCATCCGCCCCCGCATCGATCCCGGCCACCTTGTCGTTCCAACGGTCGCGGGCGGTCAGGATGAGGACCGGCATCGCCCGGCCATCGTCGCGCCAACGCTGCAACACGCTGATGCCGTCCATGAGCGGCAGGCCGATGTCCAGTATGACACAATCATAGGGCTCGGTATCGCCCAGGAAATGGCCGTCCTCGCCGTCGCTTGCGCTGTCGACGACGTAGCCGGCATCTTCAAGACTGTCCTTGAGCTGACGATTGAGATCGGCATCGTCTTCGACGACCAGAATGCGCATGTCGCAGACCCTCCGTTTCGGCGCAGTCTAGCCGAAACCGCGCCAATCGTGCTGTGCGATGTATCACGCACGTCCGGCTAGTCTATGGATCGACGATGACCTCTTCGCGACGCGGTCTTTCGCCGCCGCCGCCCTCGTAGAGAAGCACCACCCGGCACACCTGGCGGCCACCGCGCTGCGCGGCTTCCGCGCTCACGAGCGTTGCGCCGCGGCGCGCCGCAACGGCCTGGCCGCGCGAAAAACACGATGCCTGCGCCACCTGAACGCCATCGCCGCCTGCTGCAACGGCCTGAGCGCCGGCCGAAGCCGGTGCCAGCAACGCGGCAACCAGAACAGCCGATATGAAGGAGCGTTTGAACATCATGGCCTCCCTATAGAGCGGTCGACCTGAATGCAAACTGAACGCCGGCAGCCAGTCCCGACGGCCATTGCGGCACAACCGGAACCTTTTGCCAAACGGTCAGCCGATGCGACGCGTGGCCGTGAGCCTGCCCACGATGGCGGCAATGCCGGCGCCGGCGGATACGATCTGCAAGGCGGCATCGGCAAGCCCTTCGCGCGCCACCGGATCGACCGGCATGCCAAGGCCGGATGCGACGGTTGCCGCCACGGAGATGAAGGCGGCCCAAATGGTGCGGGACAGGTACCATGGTTTGATGTCGGTCATGACAACTCCTCTTCCTGGTTGTGATGGTGATTGGCGCCAGCGTCAGTTCTTGACGCGGACCGCCCTTACGGCGGTGAGGCCCGGACCGATGCGCATGCTGATCTGCGCGACACGCATGTCGACCTCCGACGGCATTGCGCCAAAAATCGTCGTGACGGTCGGCCCGCTCAATGTGAGCGACGGCGTCTCGGTCTGGGCGGCATGCAGGAGCGCTCCATCCGGTGCACGCAGTTCGATGGCGTACGCCTCGCGTTCCTCGCCAAGCGGGACCTCGACACCGTCCCACGCGTCGCCGTCCACGCGGGTTCGGCGAATCCACGACAGCTCCAGCGCGCCGTCCGCCAGCGCGCGTGCGCGAAGGTGCACCGGCGCGTAAGGCATCAACGCGCGATGGCCAAAGGCTGCACTCACGGTTGTGAAGTAGCGGTCGGAGAACGGACGGCCGGCAGGACCGACGCGCCAGTTGAGTGTTCGTCCCTCCTCCCCAGCCAGAAGCCCGACAGCCGGCGCACGCTCGTCGAGCAGTGCGACGGTGGCGCCCGGGTCCGCGACCAAGGCCGTTGCATCGTCAGTGCCCGCCTGGCCGCGCAGGAGGCCGGACAGCCGCCATTCTTCGGCCGCCACTTCCTCGGCGTGCCGAAACTGGATGATCTCAATCATCCCACCGGGCTTCTCGACGGCGATCGCATTGCGCCCTCCAAGGACGAGCGGATTGGAGACGGACGCAAATCGACCGGCAAACAAGGCGACCGACAGCGTGTTGGCATGATCGAAACGGCCTGAGGCCCCGGCATCCAGTGGAGCGAGCAAGGTGCCCATGACGGCATTGCCGGCAACCGTGACGCGCCGCTCAAAGCCATCGGAGCCGGGCGATGCGAAGACCGCATGGGCGCGATCGGGCACCGCATAAAGAGCGATCCGCGCGCTTTGCTCCGGTCGTGCCGGATCGAGAAGCGGCAGATCCAGCATCATCACGTCGGGCGGTCCGCCGAACATGCCGCTGGCCGCCCCGTCAGCCGGAGGGGCGGCGATCTCGGGCAGGCGACGATTGGCCAATGCCGGTGCAACCGAGACCAGCGAAAGATCGAGGCGGTCGGTGATGTCGAGGCTTTCGATGCGCCAGTGCCGGTCCGGCGCATCATCGAAGGCGATCACGTCGCCCGGTTCGAGGCCGGCAAATCGCAGCGGGAGCATGCATCGCGCGCGGTCACGGCCCGCCCACAAGCGGTCGAGCATGAGATCGGCAAGATGGGCGGCGCCGTCGCCATGCAGCGTGCAGGGCAAATCGAGATCGAAGACGCGGGCATTGTCGGACGGGACGCGCCGAGCGCGCGCGGCGGCGGCGATGTAGTCGGCGATCGCGTCGCGATACCGGACGACGACCTCGCCGGGCAGTTCATCGGCCTGACCCGTGATGATCACGCGGTCGGCATGCCCCTCCACGCGACACAGATCATCAACCGAAATGGCAACCGGATGATAGGCATGCGGAGAAAACCGGATGCCGCGGCCGGCGTCATTGCCCGTGTCAATCGCATGGATACCGAAGGCCTGCGCGATCGGCTCGAGGATGGATCGAGCGCTTGTCGGACCGGGCACCGACATCCCGAGCGCGACATCCGACACGGCGTCCGATTGCGGCGCGGCCAAACCATGTTCGGCAAAGATCGTGTCGATCATCGCGGCGACCGGAGCCACGCCCAGCCGGCCGTTGAGCCAATGGCCCGTCAACCAGTTGCCACCGTCGCCCCAGACCGCGTCGTTGCGCGGAAAGGCCGGAAAGGGCCGCGCATCCCACGCCCAGACGTAAAGCCTGTTGGGATCGACCATCGGCGTGCCATCGGTTTGCGCCATGGGGTTGGCCGATGTGCCGACCCGCGCCCAATGCCGGTGGTGCGCCTCAAGGAACGCGCGCTGCATGGAATCGCTGCGCGAGCCGTCGGACTGGTAGGGCCGTTTGCTTTCAATGGACTTGGGATCGGTGAAGGCGCTGGGCTGGTTGGCGCCGGCGTGGATCGCGCCACAACCCGCCTCGGTCATCCAGAACGGTTTGGAGCCGGGAACCCATTCGGTTGGCTGACCGGCCTCCACGCCGCCGATCCGGTCGTAATGGTGATTGGACCACCACGAGACCAGGTCCTTGTAGCGCCACACCCATGGCTTGCCCGCGCCATCGGTGATCTGCGTACGAACGCGGTCGCGACGATCCTGTTGCGAGGCATAGTACCAGTCGAACCCTTCGCCGGCGGCGATCTGGGCCCGCATCGCCGCGCTGTCATCATGCGCGCGGAAACCGTCGGGGTTGCCCTGTTGCGGCGAGCGGTCTTCGTCGCGCCAGTCGGACAGCGGCATGTAATTGTCGATGCCAATGGCGTCGATGTTCGGGTCGGCCCAGAGCGGGTCGAGGTTGAAGTGGACGTCGCCTGGTGTCTCGGGGGGATGAAAACCGAAGTACTCGGACCAATCCGCGCCATAGGTCAGCTTGCAGTCCGGCCCCAGGATGTCGCGCAGCTCGGCGGCGAGTGCGCGCAACGCAGACACGAAGACGAACCGGTCATCGCCGTCGCGCACACGGGTCAGGCCGCGCAGTTCGCTGCCGATCAGCATCGCGTCGATGCCGCCGGCCGACTGGGCCAAGGCGGCGAGATGCGTGACGAAGCGCCGATAGCCCCAGTCATCGCCGTTTCCGACAAAAGCGTCGATCTGAGAGGCGGCTGACGCGGTTCGGTCCGCGCTGCCGGGCTGGCCGGCCGCCGGGTGGCAGGTGACGCGACCACGCCAGGGGTGGCCGGGTTGCGCGGCACCGCCATGGGGATCGGGCAGATCATTGTCGTCCGGCACGTCCATCATGACGAACGGATGAAGCGTGACCTTGAAGCCGCGTGCCTTGAGGTCTTCGATGGCCGCGATGACCGAGGCATCCGATGGCGATCCGCCATAGGCGGCCCGGCCGTCAACGCGACTGACCAGGCGAACGTCGGCATCGTTGCGCCCAAGGCCGGCGACGCGCCAGGGCGGCGACTCGCTCGTCAGCCCCCGTTCGGTGACGCCGGGCCGGATTGTGCACTGACCGGCGCGCAGATCGTCGCCGAACCATGCAATCACCAGCGCGACATGTTCAAGGTTGGGGCATACGGCCTGCAACTCGTCGATGGACGCCGCCCAGTCGTTGCCGGCGTGCAGGATGTGGCGGGTCAGTTCGACCGTTTCTCCGCGCCGTTCGCGCGTCGTCACGGGGTGTGGCGAATAGGCGTGCTCGGTGGACCCGGGGATGACGCTGACGGCGCGGATGTCGCGCTCGAGCTGGCCCACCGGCCGGATCACTTCGACCTGGATTTGCGGGATACGATTGCCGAAGGCCTCAAGTGCCAGCCGCTCGAGCACAATGTAGCTGATGCCACGATAGGCGGGTGCATTGCCCTCGCCCTGCCTTGCGACAATGAGCGGATCGGGCTCCTGGTCTTCACCGCCGGCATGAAACCTCCAGTCGATCCCGGTCAGATCCAGTTCCTGCCCGTCTGCCCAGACGCGCTTGACCATGGCGACAGGCCCTTCACAAATGGCCAGGGCGATGTTTCCGAAGTAGCTGTAGGTCGTGACGGTCGTTCCGCGCGTTCCGCCACCCTTGCCGCCATGGCGCTCGGTGCGTCGCTCTTCCTCAAACCGTGTCGCCCAGATGACGGTCGTCGCCAGTCGCACGTGGCCGTAGGCGCGCGGAACGGGGCTGCCCTCTTCGGCCGTCATCAGGCGCGGCGTCGTCAGGCGCGGGCCCTCGATGCGGCGTCCTGGCGGGCCGAACAGGGATTGGTCGACGTAGTAGCCGGCGGCCGCGCCAACGGCCGTGCCGACCGCCGCACCTATCGGACCGAGCAGGCCGCCGATCAGGCCACCTGCGGTTTGCAGCAGCAGAGTTGCCATGGGGTTCTCAGTCGTTGTCGGGCAAAGGAGGAAGGGCGAAGGTGCCGGCGATCCGACGCCGCCACCACGCGGTCAGCGGCGTTTCGCAAACGGCATGGCGCTCGCGGGCGTGGATCATCGATCCGGACGTTGCAGCGATGCCAACATGCTTGGCGCACACGTGCGGCGAAAAGCGAAAGATGAGGAGGTCGCCGGCTTGCCAGCCACGGCCGGTGTTCTCGGCACAATGACGGCGTGCGGCATCGAGCAAGGGTTCGCCAGCCCCGGTTTCGGCCCAGTCGGCGGCATAGTCCATCGGATGGTCCGGCGCCTGACCGTGGATATCGCGCCAGATGGCCAGAACCAGGCCGAGACAGTCGCAACCGATGCCGCGTCGGGCGCCTTGATGACGATAGGGTGTGCCGAGGTAGCTTCTGGCGACGTCGACGATGCGCGCTCTGGTCGCGTCAAGGCACAAGCGGGCCACCATCGAACTCGCCCTCGCCATTGACGTAGCCCAGCGCGCGATCGTCACCGGGCATATGCGGAAAACCTCTGAAATTCAGATGGTTGTCGAACTTCGTCTTGCAGGTGCCAAAGGCCTTGTCGCAACCGGCAAAGAGTGTCACCGCGTCGCCGGCCGCCGGCTCGGCGCCCAGGGCGGCACGCAGGACGATGCGGGTTGTCGATGTCCCGGGCAGTCTCACTGCCGTTGCCACCGACAATCGATCGCCAGTGCGGACGCCATCATCGAAGCGCAGCGACCCGAAATCGTACCACCGCTCGGCAAAGTCCGGCACGCCGGCGATGTCCAGCGTACGGGCATCGACGATGTCGTGCACGGTGCCTGCCGCGTTCAGCCCGGCGCCGGACAGATCGACACCGCAACGCCCGTCACCCAGTTCGGCATCGCAACCGCGCGTGAAGTAGCGGCCCTTTGGCTGATCGAGCGCCACCGACAGGCTGCGCAACTCGACGCGAAACGCCCCGCCCTGACGTGTGATCTCCCCGATGTGATGGCGGCGGATCAGCGAGGCGGTTTCCGGCGCCGTCCAGTTGACCAGGTAAAGCGAGACCGAGGCGCCATCGTACAGGCCGCGTTCGATGTCGACATCTGAAATGTCATCAGACGACAGGACGCCGGTCACATCGCTCATATCACCGCTCAACCCCAGCGAGGCTTCCGCAGCGCCTGCCGTGAAGCCCGTCGCAGGCCTGCAATCGACACCGTCGACCGTCATTGGCCGATCGTGATCGGTGAACCCCAGTCTGACCCCGTCACTGCGCGCAACGACCCAGACCAGGCAGACCGTGGTCGCCGGTTCCTGCAGATGAGCCGCAAGATCCGGATGCAACTCCTTCATGATCGCACCTCGACCAGCGACAGATCGTCGATTTCCCCGGTCCCGGCATCGGCGCGCGCGACCGTCAGCGTTTCATTCTCAAAGCGTACCGGCAGGTCGTAGATGCATCCGCTGCGCACGATCGCACCGTGCGCCGGCGGCTGATCGAGCGTGACGAGGCCGGTCAATGGATCGACCTCGTATAGCGCGGGCTCCAGCACGAGACCGTCGACCGAAACCAACGCCGAAGTGGCAACGGGCTTGGTGATGGGTCGACCCGACGGCGTCGCCAGTTGGAAGTTCGCGACGAACCCGTCGCCGGTGCCGATGGTCACGTCGAGCGCTGTCGGCACGCCATCACCGGCCGTTGTGTGCTCGACAGGATCGCGAAACCGGAACGCGTGCAAAGGGCCGCCGCGCGCTTCAAAGAAGGACAAAATGGCACGGATTTCCGCCAATGGGCGCGGCCCGACGGGGATCGTGAAACGCCGCAGCGGATGGGCAGTGCGCGCGTTTCGCGTTTCGTGTCCGGAGGCCAGGGCAACGATATCGACGGTGCGGCGGCTGGTGACCGTCAACCCGAACGGCAGACGCACGGCAAATGAAACATCGTGAAATGCCATCATTCACATGCCTCTCTGACCGCGCACGACGGCGCGCGCCAGCGCCGCACTGATCTGCGACTGAGAGCGTTCAAAGCCGGCGACGTCAGGCGTTGCGATGTTGACGGTGATCTGTGTCGGTTGGCTGCCGCCTTGCGCGGCAACGCCAAGCCGGCCATCGGCGGTGCGGCCGAGCGGCAAAATCGCTTCTGCGCCCGCCTCCCCCATCAGCCCGGCACCGTTCGATGCCGGAAAGAACGTGGGGGTCGCAATCACGCCGCCCGCGCTACCGAACAGGCCGGTTGATGCAACGCCGCCCGTTGCAAAGGGCGTGACATTGCCCAGGCCGCCAAAGAGGTTCCCGCCGACACGGTTCAGGATGCTGCCCAGCGGCGCAAGGCCCGCAGTGAGCGCCCTGCCGGCAAAACTCAACGCCAGGCTCCGCAACGTGTCTTCGAGCGACTTGCCGCTGACGATCGCGGAACGCAGGGCTCCGGTCATCGTCGCGCCGAAGCGTCTTGCGCTGTCTTCGAGTAGTTGGAACGATTGCTCGGCTGCGCTGTGATCGACTTCGATGCCGAGTGTGAAGGTTTCATCGGTCACTTTGAGAAGCTCCCTTGGTGGCAGGCTGATCGGGAAAGGCGGCGCGGAGTGCCGCAAAGGCCTTCCGGGTGGGCGGATTGGACGATGCGCCATCGAAAGCACCCATCGCGGCTGCAATCTCGCGTGGCGTCATCGCCCAGAAGACCGGCGGCGGCAGGCGCAGGTGACCAAGGCCGAAGCGCATCACCGCCCGCCAGGGAAACGGCGGCGCTTCAGGCGGCGGCATCATGCTCGCCGAAGGTTGCGGCCAGCAGCTCGGTGACAATGCCCGCATAGCCGGCAATGCCGCCGTCGACCTGCATTTCGGCCACGTCTTCAAGGTCGAACACGTGGCCGCCGCCTTCCAGGCCCGCATGGATGATGACAATCAGGTCGCGGGCCGAAAGCCGACCGGAGGAGAACCGTTCGGCCAGCGCTTGCAGATCGGTCGCCTCGAATGCGCTTTCGAGCTTGGCGAGCGCGCCCAGCGTCAGACACAGGCAGCGATCCTTGCCGCCCAGATTGGCAGAGATTTCGCCGCGGCGGCGGTTGACCAGCATGATCGCCTCCTAGTGCGCGGCGAATGACAGTTCGGATGCGGACTCAAGCGCGATCTCGAACGTGACTTCCCCATCATGGTTGCCCGCGTAATCGAGCGCCGTGATCGCGAATGCCCCTTCGATGGTTCCAAAGTCAGGAATGACGGCCTGCAGTTGCGGCGTTGCGCCATCGAAGAAGGCGGAACGAACCGCCGCGTCCGATGTCTGATCCTTGAAGATGCCGCTGCCGGAGATCGACGCGCGCCGGATGCCAACCCCGGCCAGCAGTTCACGCCAGCGCCCGGCCGATTGGGCATCTGTGATGTCCACCGACTGCGCATTGAAGCCGATGCGCTTGGTGCGCAGCCCGGCCACCGTCACATATGTCTGGGCCACCGCGTCGTGGATCTTGAGCAATATGTCCTTGCCGGCTTGAGCCGCCATCTTGGTCTCCATCGCTTGTGATTGGTTCAGTCGGCGCGCGGTTCGCACAGGAAGCGGAACCGGAGCTGGCCGAAGAAGGCGTCCTGGTCGCGCTCGCGCGTGAAGGATTGGGTGAGCGGCACCGTCAGGACGATCCGGGTGGCGCCTGCGACCGGGTCGGCGTTCCGCAGTACGGCCGTCACGCGGTCGGCGATGCGGTAGAGCTCTGCCCTGTTTTCGGACCGTGACCAGATGTCGATCGTCGCCATCAAGGCGCGACCGGGCAGATCGGCCGTACTCCATTCGGTCGCCTCCACCCGCCTCAGGACAATGCAGGGCAGTTGGCGACCAGCCGGCACCGTGTCGTAGATGCGCGCGGGATCACCCAGATCGGTCCGCAAAGCGGCGTCGCCCGAAAGGTGTGCGAACAGCCAAGTCTGCAGATCAGCGATCATCGCCCGCCCCGCGCGGTGCGCTGCGATCGCCGCGCCGGTCGTCCAGCTTTCGGGTATGCCGATCGGCGGCTGATAGCGTGAACACGCGCAGCGCCGCAATCAAATCGTTTATGGTCGTCTTGAGGATCATGTTCATGGGCTTGCCTCCGAGATGGCGATGCAGCGCAGGTATCGGCCGGTCCCGTCGGGATCGTGGACGGTGCGGATGCGCCATGTCGTGTTGCGGGACTCAAGGCGCATGTCCTGGGCGACACGCGGGTCTGCGCGAAGCAGGATGGTCGCCTCGATGCGCTGCTCGTCATCGGCGGCGCGATTGGGGTCGGTCGGGCGTTGGCGTTCGAACATGCCCCAGAGGTCGGCAACCGTCTGCCATTGGTCGGCATGGCCACCAAGTGCGTCGGTCGTCGGAGCATTGTCTTGCAGCGCGAACGGCGTTCGAAGCCGGCCTGGATCGATGGGAGACATCGTCATCGTCAGACGCCGATCCGGCGCCATGGCCGCACCAGCCGGCTGTAGAGGATCGGCACGGAGACGGGCTGGTCGGACGGTGTGTAGACGCCGCGCATTTCGTACCAGTGGGCGACAAGAGACAGGACCGCGCGGCGCAATGCGTCGGGTACATCCGATCCAACGTCGCCGAACCCGGCCTGGAACTCGATTTCGATGCCGTTGGTGTCGCGCGGCACGACACCACGATCCAGCGTCAGCGTGGCGGGCCGGCGCAGTGCATCGAGCCTGTATCGGCTGCCGTCGATCAGCGACGGCAGGCCGTCGCCATCGTAGACCGTCACCGAAACGATCCGGGCAACCGGGTGGCGCGGCAGCGACACCACACCATCGGTGCAGTCCGACACGGTCAACCGGAACGCGCGTGTGGTCAGCGCCAGTCCTGCATCATCGCCAATGAAACTGGCGGCGGTGGCAATCAGATCGGCGATCAGCGCGTCCTCGCCGTCATGGGTCACGCGCAAGTGGGCCTTGGCATCGGCAAGCGTGACCGGCGGCACGGCCGGTGTCGGCGTGGGCATCAGGAGCATGGATTATCCTTGGGATAGAATGAGGAGCGGGCGGCCCGGCAGGGAGGCGGACCGAGCCGCCCGCATCGGCACTCACATCGGCAGGGAGGGGCCGATGATCAGGTTGCGCCGAACTTGACCAGTTTGATCGCGTCAAAGTCCTGAATGCCGCCGCCGACGCGCTTGGTGGTGTAGAAGAGCACGTAGGGTTTGGCGGAGTAGGGGTCGCGGAGGACCGAGACGCCACGGCGATCGACGATCAGGTAGCCGCGCGCGAAATCGCCGAAGGCAATTGCGTAGCTGTCATTGCCGATCGGCGGCATGTCCTCGGCTTCGTGCACCGCATAGCCCATCAGCGCGGGCTTCTGGTCCGCTGTCGCCGGCGGCTGCCAGATGTAGTTGCCGTCGGTGTCCTTGAGCTTGCGGATGGCGGCCTGGGTCTTGCGGTTCATCATCCAGTTGGCGTTCTGGCGATAGCCGGCCTTGAGCGTGTAGACGGTGTCGAGCAGGACGCCGGCCGCGTCGTCAGCGGGCAGATCCCCCGGGGTACCGGTGGGCACGTACCCGATCTTCTCCCATTCCCACGCCGAATCCGCGACTTTGTCGTAGGTCAGAAAGCCGGTGGGCTGGGATACACCGGTGCCGACAACGAACGCGGCACCTTCCTGCTCGGCAAAGGCCGCCTCGATTTCGGCGGTGATCCACTGGTCAAGATCGACCGCGTTGTCCTCAAGCAATGCCGAGGTCGCCGCCGGCATGGCATAGAGCTCCATGGTCGGAAAGCTCAGTTCCCGGAAGGTGCTCGCATCGGTCTCCGGCCTCAGCGCCGTTTCGGCGACCCAGCCCACTTCGGGACCGGAGACGGCGAACGGCTTCTTGAGGACGGCGCCGGTGACCTGGCGCACCGAAGCAAGTTCACGCATTGGCGAGAGCGCGCGCATGCGATGGGCGATCTCG
The DNA here is from genome assembly GCA_964606055.1 of uncultured Oceaniradius sp. Lineage (GTDB taxonomy): Bacteria > Pseudomonadota > Alphaproteobacteria > Rhizobiales > Rhizobiaceae > Roseitalea. The sequence goes on from CAZSFA010000002.1 coordinate 33,523, forward strand.
GTTTCCAGTTCATCGGGAACGAGATAGCCACCGTCACCGGCGGTGCCGATCGACATCGACTTGCCTTCGAGCCGGCGCAGCCCGGTCTCATCACCCTTGCGCACGTAACGGTGGAAGGCGGCCTTGTGCTCGTTGGGCGCGGTCGGTGCAGCACCGCCGATCGACGGCCGGCTGGCTTTGGCGAGCAGGTGATCGAGCACGCGTTTTTGTTCGTCGACCGCCTGGTTGATGCGGTTGACCCGGTCGGACGTGACCGGATCCTCGCCCAGTTGGCCTTCGAGTTCGCGCAGCCGTTCGTCATTGGCCGATTTGAAGGCGTCGAACGCCCGCATGAACTCGTCGAACGCTTCTGCGACGTCCTGTGCCTGGCTTGCAGGCATGGCCGCGACCGGCGGCATGACGCTTTGCGCTGCGGCCTTCAGGCCGGGCGCTCGGGGGAGCATGGGTGTGGTTTTCATGTCTTGTTCCTGATGGATGACTGAAGGGCGCGGGTGGCGCGCCGGATGGCGCCGGCGATCATCGGACCCGCCGGTTCGGCTTGCGCAGCGGCGTCGCGCTCGTCTGCGAGGGTGGCAAAGCCTTTGACGATGACAGTCTTGGCCTGCCGGCGCGTCAGCCCGGCATCACGCACGAGCCAGCGTTCGAAGTCCCGGACCGTGGGCAGCGGACGGGCGTGCTTGACCGCAGACACGCGCGCCTGCGGCAACATCGGGAAGGTCACGATCGAAATCTCCCAAAGATCGGCTTCGATGATGCGGCGTATTCCTGTCTGCGCGTCGGTCCTGGCGCGCACGGTGCGAAAGCCGATGGAAAGGCCGTCAAGGCCGCCGGATTGCATCAGAGCCAGAACTTCGCGCCCGCGGGCCACGTCGGTGTTGATACGGCCGCGAACCTTGAGCCCGCGCCTGTCCTCGACGACCGACAGCCAGCGGCCGATCGGTTCATCGGGGTTGTGCTGAAACAGCATGCGGATGCCGGCCGGCCCCTTGGCGGCGATCGACTTGGCGAAAGCACCAGGGGCAACGGCTTCGCTGGACAGATCGACCGCGTCGAACAGGCTGGCGTAGCCGTCGAACGTGCCAGTCTCGTCGACGCTGGCGAGCTCGGCTCCGGCATATTTGCGTTCAGTTGCGGTCATTGCGCGCCTCCTCATCGGCATGATCGGCCCGAGTCTGCTGCCCCGTGCGACGATCGGCGATGCGGATGGCCAGCCCCATTCCCCACCAGATCGTGAGCGAGGCCACGGCCGCGCCCATGAGCACGGTCTCGACGTCCGACAGCACCGCCGATATCGCCAGATAGTCAGCGATGGCGACGCCGACCGTCGTGCCGAACACGAGCCCGGAAAGAACGCCCGTCATGAAACGGATCGCGGCTTCGCGCTTTGAATGGGGCAGCAGGTAGGCCAGCGAGATGGCCGAGCCGGATATGGCTCCAATCGCCTTGGCGAACCAAAGCGAACCGTTGGTTGGAAGATCACTCATGGGTCTGGTTCGCCCCGTTGTCCGGCCGGGGCGAGTAGCCGACGGCAACCCGCTTTTCGGCCTCGGTGAGGAAAGACGCCGCTTCCAGCCGCGCCCACAGGGCATCGCGTTCGGTCGACAGGCTTTCGACCCGGTCCAGGTCGTAACCGAGCCGCACGGGGTCATGGTGAAGCGGCGACAGCCAGTGGCCGAAAGCCTCGGTCGTGCGCCTCACCAAGGGGAGCACCGTCAGCCGGTAGAAGGCGCGCTGTGCCTCCTGATAGTTGGAATAGGTGTTGTCGCCGGGTATGCCGAGAAGCATCGGCGGCACGCCGAAAGCCAGCGCGATGTCACGACTGGCCGCATTCTTGGCCTCGATGAAATCCATGTCGCGCGGCGATAGACCCATGGCCTTCCAGTCAAGCCCGCCCTCCAGAAGCAAGGGCCGGCCTGCGTTCATTGCGCCCGAATAGCCCTCTTCGAGCTCTTTCTTGAGCTGCTCGTACTGTTCGGGCGTGAGGTTGGACCCATCGCCCGGCGCATAGACAAGCGCACCCGATGGCCGGGCGGCGTTGTCGAGCAGAGCCTTGTTCCAGCGGGCAGCGGCATTGTGGATGTCGAGCGCCGTCAAGGCCGCTTCGAGCGGTGCAAAACCCTCGGCCTCATGCAGCGGGTTGAACAGGCTCAGATGCAGGATGCGCGCGACCGGATCGCCATCGTCGAACGGGACGCGGCGTGAGCCGGCCCGCGTTTCATGAACGATGGCCGTCGGCCAGCCATCATCGCCGACGTCCAGGCGCACGCGATCGGGGCGCAGGCAGTGCAGATGAACGCGGCCGCCAACCGGTTCGGACCGCTCGACGTAGACGTTGCCGGAAAGCAGCAGGTAGCCATAGACCGTCTCGATGAAGGCGCCCTGCGATTGATGCGCGTTGGGCCGATCGAGCGTCGCCAGCAGCGGATGATCGCGCACCTCGTTGTCGCCGCTATAGGCAAGCCAGGGAACCGCCGCAGCCGCCTCGGAAATCATGCGCACACATCGGTGCACGATCGGGTTGCGCATGAAACCCTGCCGGGCGAGTGCCGAGAACGATGGCAGCGTCCAGTCGGCCTCGAGCATGGTGTGCATGGCAACCACGCCTGGCGGCAGCGCAGATTTTCGCTTGGGCGGGCCGATCGGCGCGCGCGCGTTGTCGCGCCGGCGGCTGAGCCAGCTTGGCAGTGCGTTCATTGCGGTTCCTGTATGTGTTGTCGGATCAAACGCCGCGAATTCGCGGCCGCCCCGGCCTTTCGGAGATCAACTCCGCTATCGCCCAGACCAGCGCGTCGAGCCGGTCCGGCGAGCGTCCGGAACTCAGACCGTCAAGGCCAAAATCGCACATCTCGTCCTCGAGCGCCGACAGTTGGCCGCGATGGACGACCCGTCCCTGCTCGTAGAGAGCGGCCACCGGCTCCGCCCTTCGCCATTTGCCGCGCGTTGCGCGAACCGGTTGGACATTCACCGCGTCGTCGACCGTGGCAATGACGCTGGCAACCATATCGCCGCCCTGGTTGACTTCGGCGACCAGCACATCGGCCTGCGCCGCGTGAAAAGCGGCGACCGCCCGGGCTGCCCAATGGGCGGGCTTTGCGGCCCGGACGGAATGGTCGCCCAGAACGACGATCCGGCCATCATCGGCAAGACCCGCAACGACGATGCCGCACGCATCGGATGTGCCCTTGGACGTGGCCGGCGGGTCGACGGCGACCACGATCCGGCCCAAGCGAATGTCCTCGTCGGTGCGCGCGGCATCGAGCATCGCCCGCGACCACAATGCGTCCGCACGCTCGGCCACGATCTCGGCATCCATTTCCTGACGGCCAAGCCGGGTGCCGCCGTAGCGCCGATGCATCAGCGCGATGAAGCCCGGTGCCAAATGGCGTGCGTTGTCGGCGGTGCGCATACGTGTCGTCACGGTGCCGGCATCGGCCATCACGTCGGCGAGCAGCTTAAGCGGTCGCGGCGTCGTCGTCGCGATCAGTCGCGGCCATGCGCCCAGGCGCAGCCCGAACTGCAACATGTCCCAGCATTCGCGCGGGTAAGGCCATTTCATCATCTCGTCGCACCAGGCCGCAGCAAACTGCGGCCCGCGCAGGCTGGCCGGGTCGTGCGCCGAAAAGGCCTGCGCAACCGCCCCGTTCGGCCACACCAGCCGGCGGCGGCTGGCCTCATAGACCGGCCGGTTGTAGGCCGCGATCGCCATGATGCCGGCCGGACCCTCGATCATGATGTCGCGCACATCGGCAATCGTCTCGCCGACCAGCGCGATCGGGCTGGTCACGCGATCGGCGAACGGGCGCACCGCACTGGCGATGTGATGGACCCACTCAGCCCCCGCCCGTGTCTTGCCCGAGCCGCGACCGCCAAGCAGCAGCCAGGTGGACCAATCGGCACAACGCGGCGGCTTCTGCGCTTCACGCAGCACCAGCGGGCCGCAACGCAGCGCCACATTGCGGACACGTCGCGTCAGCGTTGACGCCGGCCATCGCCCGTGCCCTTTCTCTCGCACGCTCGTCGATCCGCTCGTCGATCGCTGCAAAGAACCGGTCGACATCAGCGTGGTCGTCATCCTCTTTGCCCGGTTCATCGGAAACACGTTCGAGAAGATCGGCGATCTTCTCGGCAACCCTTGCGATTGCGCCGATCCCATCGACGACCGGCTTGTCGTAGGCCTTGGTCGACTGCGACCGATCGGTCAGCTTGCCGGCCTCAGCCGACAAGAGGAGGGACAGGCTCTGCAGCGTTTCAAGATGCAAGCGCACAACCTCATCGCCCTCGCCTGCGGCAAGGCCATCCAACCGTCGCAATGTCCGATTATCCTTGGGGTGAGACGTGTTGTCCCCGGCGGACCCGCCCCATCGACCCAATTGTCTGATTATGCCAAGACCATACCGATCGACCGTGCCGGTGTCAAGAATAAATTCCTAGGTTGCGCCGTTTTTTTTTCCGTGACACCGCCCTCCCCAACCAGCAAGTCAGGAACTGCCGTCCATGAGCGACGCCTCTCATCCCTCCCACCCGTGGCCTGCGCTTGAGCCACACCAGACCGGACTGCGCGGGCGCTGCCCCCGCTGCGGATCGGGCAAGCTGTTCAACGGCTTTCTGACGCTGCGCGACCGCTGCGAGGTGTGCGATCTCGACCTGAGCTTTGCAGATACCGCCGATGGCCCGGCCTTCTTCGTGATCTGTCTGACATGCATCCCGGTGGTTGCGTTTTCCGTGTGGCTGGAGGTCGGGCTGGGCGCCGCCTACTGGCTGAACGCGCTGCTCACGCTGCCCTTGTTGGTGCTCTTCTGCGTTCTGCCGCTACGGCCGATCAAGGGCCTGATGGTTGCGCAGCAATACCGCCATGACGCGGGCGAAGGGGTGTGGGACGATAAACCAAACGAGCAATCGTAACCGCAACGCCCTACTCCTCCAGGTTGCCCGACGGGACGATTTGCGGCATGACAACGCCCAGCGTCCAGGCAGTTCGCTGCCAAACTCGGAGCGGAGCCACCGAGCTGCAGGGTTATGGTCAAGTCCAAGTCCGAAGATGCAACAAAGCCTGACAAGAAGGCTGCCGCGCGGCCGCGGCTGAAGCCGTCCAAGCTCATCGAGCTCGATGCATGGCTCGATTCGGCTGTATACGGCGCCCGCTTCAACGCCGGCGCCTGGTGGGAAGATGTCATCATCTTCTTCCGGCGATTCAGGCCGTACGGGTTCAACCGCGCGGTCTTCGAAGTGCTGGGAGAAGGCTTCACGCTCGGCATGGCGGGCATGATCATCATGTTGGCGTTGGCGATACCGTCGGCGACCCAGGTGGCGCGGAACTGGCAGGATCAGGAACGCTTTGCCGTCACGTTCCTGGACCGATACGGGCAGGAAATCGGCCAGCGCGGCGTGCTGCATTCCGATGCGGCGCCGATCGACGAGTTGCCCGATCACATGATCAAGGCGGTTCTTGCCACCGAGGACCGCCGGTTCTTTGACCATTTCGGGCTCGACTTTGTCGGTCTGGTGCGCGCGATGACGGAGAACGTGAAGGCGAACTCGGTCGTTCAGGGCGGCTCGACCATTACCCAGCAGCTCGCCAAGAACCTGTTTCTGAGCAATGAGCGCACGCTGGAACGCAAGATCAAAGAAGCGTTCCTGGCGCTCTGGCTGGAGGCCAATTTCAGCAAGGAGGAAATCCTCAAACTGTATCTGGACCGCGCCTATATGGGTGGGGGCACCTTCGGGATTGCGGCCGCAGCGCGCTTTTACTTCGACAAGGACGTGCGCGACGTCACGCTGGCGGAGTCGGCGATGCTGGCCGGGCTGTTCAAAGCCCCGGCGCGCTTTGCGCCGCACATCAACCTGCCGGCGGCGCGTGGACGCGCAAACGAAGTGCTGACCAACATGGTCCAGGCCGAGTTCATGACCGAGGGCCAGGTGACCGGCGCCCGTCGCGAACCGGCCGATGTCGTGCTGCGGCTCGACAACAACAGCCCCGACTATTTCCTCGACTGGGCATTCGGCGAGGTCAAGGACTTCATCATCGACAACCGGCTGCCGACCCGATCGGTGATCGTGCGCACGACCGTCGACATGCAGTTGCAGCGCGGCGCCGAGGAGGCCATCGAGTTCTACCTGCGCAAGCACGGAACCGAGTACAACGTGCGCCAGTCGGCAGCCGTTTTGATCGAAAACAACGGCGCCGTGCGGGCGATCGTGGGGGGTCGCGACTACGGCGTCAGCCAGTTCAACCGCGCAACGTCGGCCGAGCGGCAGGCGGGATCATCGTTCAAGACCTACGTGTACGCGGCGGCCATCGCCTCGGGCATGACCGAAGAAACGATCATCGCCGATTCGCCAATCACCTGGCGCGGCTGGTCGCCTCAGAACTACAATCGGCGCTTTGCCGGACGCGTCAATCTGGCGACCGCGTTCGCGCGCTCGATCAACACGGTCCCGGTGCGCATCGCGCGCGATCATCTGGGCGGTACCGCGCCGATCGTGGAAATGGCGCACAAGATGGGCGTTGAGTCCGACATCATCCGCCATCACACCATGGTGCTGGGCACATCGGGCATGACGGTGATGGATCAGGCCACCGGTTACCTGGCGCTGGCCGCCAACGGCGAATCGGGTCTCAAGCACGGTTTTTCGCAGATCTTCAATATGGCCGGCGAGTTGCTCTACGATCGCCGGCGCGACGCGGAACCAACGCAGCAGGTGCTGACCGGCGATCAAGTCGAACGCCTCAACCGAATGCTGGTCAATGTCACCCAGTGGGGCACCGGGCGCCGGGCGCAGCTCGAAGGCATCAAGGTCGCCGGCAAGACGGGCACCACACAGGCCTATCGTGACGCCTGGTTCTCGGGCTACACGGGCAATTACACGGCCGCCGTCTGGTATGGAAACGACAACTACGCGCCAACGCGCGATCTGACAGGCGGGCGCCTGCCGGCGATGACCTTCCAGCGCATCATGGAGTTCGCACACCGCGACGCCGAACTGCGGCCGATGGCCGGCGTTGCCGATTCCATTCCCGCCTCGCGCGCGCCGATCGAGGTTGCCCAAACGGACGATGCCCAATCCGGTCTTGCCGATCGGTTGGCGCTTTCCAGCGAAAGCGTTGCATTTCTGACCACGCTCGAGGCCATGCTGGGCGCGATGCCGCCGCTGGCCCAGGACCCGCGACAGGTGGCTGCAACGCAATGATGCCCGCCAGCCTCGCCGCATCAGGAGCCCGACCCGCCCGGCTCCGTCATTGTCAGCGGCGCGCACGCATCGCCATGCCTTCATGCTGCGCGACCTTCTGACGCTCGTATACGCACTCGCGATTGCGGTCGGACTGGGCAGTTGGAGCGCAGCCCGCGTCAGCCAGAACTTTGACGGATTCGGAGCGCTTGAACTGGGCGTATGGTCCGCCCACCCGGATACGGGCACGGAGAACGCCGATCCCTATGCACGGGCCCGAACCGCGCTGACCGGCGAGTTGACGTTGGGGCCGGCGGAGGGTTTGCGCTTTGACGCTGCGACCGACTCGGCCGGAGACGCGCTGCTCGGCCAATGCAGCTACGCAATCGAAGGCCGGGTTCCCGGCAACAGGTTATGGACACTGCGCATCGCCGACGAGGACGGCCGCGCCCTGCCATCCCACGATGGCTTTGCCAGCCGCACGCACAGCCGCGCCATCCTGCGCGACAGCGGCGATGCGGTTGCCGTCACGGTCTCCGACACTATCGAGCCGGGCAACTGGCTTCATCTTGACCATGACGGGCCCGTTCGCCTTGTTCTGACGCTCTACGACACCGCGCTCGCCGGAGCTACGGCGATCGCGGACACGCCCATGCCGCGTGTCCAGAAGATCCGGTGTCGCCTGTGATTCGCCTGATCTACGCAACCATTGTCGGCCTCATCGGCGCAGGCGTCGTGCATCTGGCCATCGTCTTCCTGCTGCCATGGCTGTCGGCCAACACGGCCTGGAACGCGGTTGCCGCGATGACCATCGAAAACGAACCGCTGGAGATCCGGTCAAGCGGCGATCCGCGTGCCGAGGCGTTAACGCGCGGGCTGGATCCGTATTTTCGCAAGATCGTGTGCCGCTATGATCTGTCATCGGGCGCGGCGCGCATCTACGCGACCGAACGGACGCCGCTGTGGACCGCGAGCGTGCACGATCCGATCGGTGCCAGCTTTTTTTCGCTCAACGACCGCATCAGCGTCGGCAAACTGCTCGATCTGACCGTCGTCAACTCGCGGCAGTTGCGGTTTGTCCGGCAGAACACGCCTGATGTGTTGTCCAACTCGGTCGTCGTACCGGCGGACGGCGAACGCGGGTTCGTGGTCGTGCGCGTGTTCGTGCCCGACGACAGTTGGGACCCGGTGGCCAACCGGTTCGTTGCATCAATCGCCTGCGACACGCTTGAATTCTAGCGCCTTGCCGCTATTCAGCGGCGACGGTGCCCGGGTGCCGGACGGGGCCGATCATCCATGTCGGCCGACGGACGTTGCGCCTCGAGGCGCTCGCGCCGGACACCTGTGAAGAACAACACGCGCGCCGTGTCGCCGGTTCGCTGGACCTGTCGGTCATCTGAAGGCCGCCTGCTCGCGCGGTATTGGGCCAATGCCACAATCTGGGCCATGAACGCCCCCAAAGCCTGATGTGTCAGACAACAGCTTGCGAACGTATGGTTAACGGACAACTAACGCTTTTGCGCGACAGTCGCGCCATGAGGGACGACCGACTGGCTTTGATGCTGCGCGAAAGCGCCGCCACCTATGCAGCGCTTCACGCGCCCGACGCCAACGATCGCGCGCGGCTTGAGCGCCTGGTGATCGACAATTTCGAGCTCATCGACGCAACAACCCAGCCGTCGATTGCCGGTCTGTTTGCCAGTATCACCGACCTGCCGCCCAAGCTCGTCGCCTATTTCTGCCACGAGGCTCCCGATCGCGCGGCGGCGCCGTTCATCGTCCATGCCAAGGCAATCAGCGAGGCAACGTGCCTTGCCATTGTCGCACGGCACGGGCCGGGTGCCCGGGCGCGCGCGGTCGCCCGTCGATCCGCGCTGACACGGGCCGTGCTCGCGGCCCTGCGCGGTCTCGACGACGCCGCGATCGACCGCGCGATCGAACTGCGTCAGCCGGCCTCCGCAGTCGGCCTTGACAAACCACACCACACACCGACGCCGGTCGAGCGGCCGGATCTCATCGCCATGGCCGACCTCGCTGCTGACAAGGACAAGGGTCTTTTCGCAACAGCGCTTGCCGACGCGACCGGGCTCAACATGGAAAGCGCAACCGCGCTTTGCGATGACCCGACATCGCGAAACATGCTGTTTTTGTTGCGGTTTCTGGGTTTCGATGCCGGGTTGGGTTGGATCGTGGTCGAAGGCCTTTCGGGCGCAACGGACACCGGTCTCGATGCGCGGCACGAGTTCGGCAGCGCCTATTGCAGAGTTACGGCCGATCAGGCGGCCCGGAGGGTCCGTGCCTGGAAGCTGGAAGAACTGCGCGCCATGGCCGACATGCGTCGCCGCATCGCCAACGACTCGGTCGCGCCGACCGGGCTTCGCGATACGGGATGAACCGCGCCTCGGGCCGGCAGTCAGGGTGTGATCGTGATCAGATCGGCCGGATCGGCGCGCCAGTTCTCGATCTCGAGCAGCCAGAAGTCAGGGTCGAAACGCGCTTCCCGGTCGACGAACTCCGACAATGCGATGGAGCTTTCCAGCCGTCTGGCTTCCACGAATGACCGACCGCCCAATGGTGCGTCGTTTTCGGCATTTTGGGACGGCGGTGCCGGCGCATAGACCACATACTCTCCCGTGTCGGCCTGTGCGAATGCGATGAAGATCGCGCCGGCCTGGTCGTTGCCACGCCTTGCGACATAGGCGAACCCGCCGTCCGACTGGACACGCCGGACCAGCGCCGCAATGAAGACCGATGCCGTGATGCGCACCGACACGGTGCGTCAGTCGATCAGGCCGATGGTGACCATCTTGTCGACCAGCGCATCGTCGATCTCGCCTGTCACCGGCATACGAAACAGTGCCTGAAACTCGCGGATGGCCGCGCGCGTCCCGTCGCCGGCGACGCCATCAACCTCGATGGCTGTGTTGCCGAATGCACGCAAACCCGCCTGCACCTTGAGAACCACGCGATCGGGCGGCAGCGGTTCAAGTGCCGGCACCGCTGGCGTGGACGGGGCATTTGCAGCCACCTCCTGTTCCACGCGCGGGCGTGGTGTCGGAATGGCCGCAGTGACCATGGTGTTGTTGCGCAGGCTCGTGAGCAGTTCATCGGTGGTCAGTTCAATGCCGCGCAGACCGACACTGACCTTGTATTCATCGATAGCCTGGCGCGTCATCGGCCCGGTCAGCCCGTCGACCTCGCCGCTGTAAAAGCCCAGTTCCGCAAGCATGGTTTGCAGCTCGATCATCGGTTGGTCGGCGCCTGCTGCGGCCGGGGTTGCGATGCGCTCGGCCGGGATCGGCGGAGCCACGTCCTCGACCGCTGCCGTTTCACGGCTGCGCTCAAACCGGCGTTCGCCTCCGTCGTCGAAGACGATGCGCGTGACCGGGTCGGCCTCGTCAAGCGGGCCAGAACCGTTGCGCATCGTTCGTTCGCCGTCATCTCCCCGCGTCGCAAAGAACGCGGACGGGTGCTCGCCATCCTGCAGGGCCAGCGCATTGATGCTTGCATAACCGACGACGATCAGCGCCAGAAATCCGGCGATGACGCCGGCCGGGTGTCTTGCCACGGTGCTGAGCAAGAACTGGCCGAGTGCCGCCGCCATGCCGGCCCGCGCGTTCTGATTGGCCATCTGTTCACGCGGCATGGCTGTCTCCGACGCCCGGCTCGAACGGGTTGCCCGGTTTATCGGCGGCCTGCAAGGCGTTGACCTGCAACGGCAAGGTGACCTTCACCCGCGTGCCGACATCGGGCGTGCTGTTGATTTCGATCTCGCCGCGATGAAGCGCCACCAGCCCCTTGACCAGCATCAGGCCCAGACCCGTGCCATCGGCATTGCAGGTGACGGCATTGTCGATCTGCGTGAACGGCGCACCAAGGCGTTCGATGTCCTCGGGCGCGATGCCGATGCCGGTGTCGGCAACGGTGATCGTGGTTTGATCCGGCCCGCGCTCGGCCTCAACGGTCACACACCCGCCTTCGGGCGTGAACTTGACCGCGTTAGAGACCAGATTGATGACGATCTGGCGGATGGCCCGGCTGTCGGCGACGACCTCGCCACACGCGGCATCAAGGTGCTGGTTCACCGCGATGGTCTTGGCGTTCGCATGCGGCGCCACCATGGCGACGGCCTGGCTGATGCAAGCGGCCAAATCGAAGCGGTCCCGACCGATCGAATAACGGCCGGCCTCGATCTTGGACACATCGAGGAACGCATTGACGATCGACAAGAGGTGGGTGGCAGCGCCGTGGATCAGGTCGACGTACTCATCGCGCTTGGCCTGGTTGAGCTGATTGCCCGCAGGCGCGCGCAACAGTTCCGAAAAACCGATGATTGCTCCAAGCGGCGTGCGCAACTCGTGGCTCACCATGGCCAGATCGTGCTGTGGCGCGACCGCAGGCTTCTCCAGGGCGACCACAACCGGTTTGTTGCCCGACGTGGCGTTCCGCGCAGCCTCCGGCACTCTCAACGCGACATCGCCGCCGTCGGCTGCATCCATTGAAACGTGCGCAGTCCGGAAGCGTTGCGGCATGCCCCTGACCGATTCGTCAAATCGGACCTGAACGGATGCATGGGGGCAGTCGCCCGAGCGAAGGGCGGACAGTGCGCGCATCAGCGACACACGATCAGCCAGATGAACACGGTCAAGCAGCGGTTCGCCCACCGCCCACGGCATGGACGCCTCGGCGCTGACGACCGCGCCGTCGATGTCGACCACGAGCTCGGCACCGGAACGATCGGCCGGACGGGCCTCATTCGACGGCGCAACCGGACTGAAGGCAAGGCTGCGCGAAGGTATGGGCGGGCGCCGCAAGGCCACGAGCGCCAAGAGTGCCATCATGGATGCCGCAACCATCGCAGCCAACGCGAGCGGCGCGCCCGACGGCCAGGCAAAGAGAAAGACGGCAATCGCGACCGACGCGCTCAGCGCGGCGCTGGCGAGCCCGCCCAGAACCAGGTGAGGCCGCAAGCGGTCCATCACGTCGGTTGCCACTTCGGTCTGTGCTGATTGAGGGTTTACGCAGGGCACATCGATACTCGTCGGTACAACCGCGCTGGTGAGCGGCGGCACGCAGACCCTCCCACGACAGCCTTTACGAATGGATAAACTCCGACGCCTCGCAATGGCGGTAGTGCCGCCCTCCGGCGCTGCAGGTGCGGCAATCGACAACATGGTTAACGCCAGCTTGCGGCCGACAAACCGCTGAAATCGCGGTGCATTCGGCGATCGGCGGCATTTGAGTGAAATCTGCGCAAAATGTGACCGGTCACCGACAGCGCGCCTTCATCGGCCTGTGCCATTTTGGGCATGGGGACGTAGACGAAGGGTTGGTGGCATGTTCCGTTTTTTGTTCAGGGCGACGTTCTGGGGTTTTCTGGCGCTGATCGCGCTGCCCAGTATTGTGCCCAGCCAAACGGCGGACACTGGCCCAGCCACACACGATACGACGGCGGCCGAGGCCTCCTTGCACGCGGTGCGCCTTGCGGGCGGGCTGCGCGACGATCTCGGAGCCCTGTGCGAGCGCCAGCCCGGTGTGTGCGAAAGCAGCATGGCGCTGACGGGGGCGGCGGTGACCCGCGCGCGCGAGGGGTTTGCGATCGCCAGCAATTGGGTCAGCGCTTCGACCGTCACAACCGACCAAGAGACACCGTGACGGGTTGAGACGGCACGCCGGGCACCATATGTACCCCGCATGGCCAGAGATCTCCAATCCATCATCGACGATTTCGACCTCCTCGACGACTGGGAGGACAAGTATCGTTACGTCATCGAGTTGGGGCGCGAACTGCCCGACCTGCCAGAGGCCGACCGCAATGCGGCAAACAAGGTCAACGGCTGCGTGAGCCAGGTCTGGGTCGTGGCCGATGCTGCCGACACCGGGATCATCACATTTCGCGGCGATTCGGACGCGCACATCGTGCGTGGGCTGGTCGCGATCATGCTGGCCGCGCTCTCCGGCAAGCCTGCCCATGACATTGTCACCTTCGATGCCGAAGGCCTCTTCAAGCAGATGGGCCTTGACGGGCATCTGACACCGCAGCGGTCGAACGGCTTGCGGGCCATGGTGCAGCGGATGAAATCCGAAGCGGTCAGCCAGAAGGCGGCCTGACCGAAAACCCGATCCATAGACGGCCAATGTGCTCCGACCGGCCGGCTCAGCGGCCAAGGCGTGGCCGATAGTCGTCCGCGCCCCAATGCCGCGATGCGCCGCGCCCGACCCTGGCCGGTGGATTGTAGTGGCGATCAAGCGCGTTCAGCGCCGCGGACAGCATCAGTTTTGCCGAGCGGCGCGGCCATTGGCGCTCCATCTCGACCTGCTCCAGCCCTTTGAGAAAACAGCATACGTCAACGAGCACGCCCGACAGTTCGGGACCGACGGCATCGATCGCGGCATGGTATCGCTTGCGCGCGTCCACAACGCGGTCGGCCATCGGTGTGTTGTCGGCCCTGCCATTGTTGTTGCCGGCCATGTGGGTGGCGTCCCATGACGCGGTCACGCGCTGGCGCAGGTGCGCGTGCTCGAAATCGGAGCGGAGCCGCTCGCCGGCGGCCAACTGTGCGGTGTCTATGATTGCCTTGCCGCCGCGGTTGCGCGCCAGCCGGGTCAGCGGAGACTCGCTGAAGTTGACGGCCGCGCCGTCTTGGCCCCCGGCGCCCATGTCACGGTGCTGACCGGAGAAATCACCGCCCTTGCGATGACGCGCCAAATGCGATCGACCATCGTCAGTGACCGAGACGACCGCTTGGCCCGCACGGTGATCCCGCCGGATCCAGCCCGAGCGAGCCATTTCCTCCAGAGAGGATCTGGGGCATTTGAGCGTCCGCTGACCCGGTATTCTCAAAAGAAGCGTCGTGCCGGTCCCGGCCGGTTCGAGGAACGCCGAACCTGCGGCGGCGATGGCGGCCAGCAGTTTCCGCAGGCGCCTTGCATCCTTTTCAGCCTCCATCGCGGCACCCGCAGGCGGCGGACACGGAAAATGCCACGCGGGTGACGTGCTCGGCCTTGGCCACCACGCGGTCGAAGTCCTCATCGTCGCGCAGGTCCTCGATCATGTGGCAGGCGTGCACGACGGTGCTCTTGTCGCGCCCGAAACCGGCCGCGATCTCCACCATGCGCAAACCCAGCGTGACGTGGGCAACGTACATGCCGATCTGGCGCACCCGCGAAACGGCCCGACCGCCCCGGCCGGGCTCCCGGAGTTGACGTCCGCTCGTTGCAAAAAGGGCCGACATCAAGTCGATGACCCCGTCGCACATCCCAACCGCCTGTGCACGCGATCGCGGCCGCACGATCCCCGGCGCACCCGCTTCGGGCGGCGCGTCCACGGCGCCATCGGCCGGTGGGCTTGGATGACGAGATGGCTGGCCTTGGACCGATTGGTTGAGACTGTGCATTTGCGAACTCCCGTGCGAAAGGAATTTTTTCTTATCATCACGGGTGAGGCGTTGGATAGGAATTGTGTCCTATTTCATGACGACAGCAAGCAAACGTAGCGGATTCAATGAGAGCGGCGAGGTATCGGGTCGGGTTTGTCCAACCCCGATGCGCCACCCTTAAGTTTGGGCAACACCGTCAATGGTAGCTCGGACCGACAATGACACACAAAATCGGCAGGCCCGGAAGCGCCGCGCCAATGCAGGCAGTCAACAGGTTGCTTGAAAACTTGACGCGACAGAAGGCGGCAATGCTTCAACACGCGCAACCGGCACAGGTGCGGGCCTGGTTGAACGTGGTGAATCGCCACCTTGCGCGTGAACGCAACAAGGGGCGCGCCAGTCATTGGAGCTACAGCCTCAACAAGCATATCGCGCTGAAAGGCGCGCGTGATCGGCTGCGGGGAATGCTTGAGGGGAAAGGGTGCGCGGGGACCGACAACGCCCCCGTGCGAAGACAGGCGACGGCTGCACCCCAAGGTGGCCGCCGCCTGCGATGATGGTCCTTATGACTTCTTGCGCGCGCCGGGCTTGCGACCAAGCCCCATCTTGCGAGCAAGCTTGGAGCGCTGTTCAGCATAGGACGGCGCAACCATCGGGTAGTCAGGCGCCAGGCCCCACTTTTCGCGGTACTCCTGGGGCGTCAGTCCATAGTGGCTCATCAGGTGCCGTTTCAGCGACTTGAACTTTTTGCCGTCTTCCAGGCAGATGATGTAGTCGCGCGTCACCGACCGTTTCGGATTGACGGCGGGAACCGGTTTTTCGGCCGGCGCGGCGTCCGCGGTCGTTGCTGTCTTGCCCAGGGCGGAATGTACTTGGGAAATCAGCGACGGCAGGTCAGTGGCGGCCACCGGATTGTTGCCGACATAGGCAGAAACGACCTCGGCGGTCAGTTCAACCAAGAGACTCGTGTCGGTTTCAGGTCGGGTATCGGTTTCCAATTTCAATCTCCTTACGAATTAACCTATCAATTATGCAATGAAGCCCTTGTGTCATATGTGATCACACATGGCGAATGCAGGCGGCAAATAACGCACAAATAGTCCGCGCGCAAGTGGTAGAATAGTGTCTTCCACTATTGCTGCAAGAGCAAACGAACCGGTTTTCACCTGATTGATGGTCACGAGATTGATCAATGCGATCAACTTTGCGGCAATAGCAGCCCGAGGACGGCCGAAGCACGGGCTCTGGACTATTGTTGGGGGCCGTAGACCGAATCAACGTACCCGACAGGATTCATCAACTCGAACGCAATGCGATCGGAGACCTGGATGATCGGCTCGGGATAGACACCGGCAAGAACGGTCGCCGTGCACAAGGCAATGAGCACGCCATACCCGACGCGGTTGATCGAGGTCGCCTGCGGCGTTGGCGTGCCGCCGCCTTCCGGCGCCGGGCGCCAAAACCCGTAGGCAAACATGCGCACGACGGCGATGGTGGTGATGAAGCCCGACAGGAGGATCGCCGCCGCCAGCCACCATATGCCGACATCGATGGATGCCTTGACCAGGTAGATCTTGGGCCACAGGCCCGAAAACGGCGGAAGGCCCGAAACCGAGAACGTCAAGATCAGCGCCAGCACAGCCAGCCCGGGCATGCGCGCGTAAAGGCCCCCTGCCCTTGCCAGGTCGAACGTGCCGGCATTGGCGCCCATCAGACCAACGAGCAGGTAGAGCGCGGTCATGACGACCATCGAGTGGGCCGTATAGAAGGCCGTGCCGGACAGACCGGTCTGGCTGCCCAGCGCCAATCCGGCCAACATGATGCCGATGCCCGATATGACAAGGTAGCCGAGCAGCCGCCGCATGTCGGTTTGCGCCAATGCGCCAAGGGCGCCGATCATCATCGTCAGTCCGGCGACGATGGCGATCGCCAGCGCCAGATCATGGCGATCCGACGGGAAGATGGTCAGGAATATGCGCAGCAGCGCATAGACACCGACCTTGGTCAACAGACCGGCAAACACCGCCGAAACCGCCACGCGCGGCGTGTGGTAGGAGGCCGGGAGCCAGAAGTTGAGTGGAAAGGCGGCCGCCTTCATGGCGAAGGCGAAGAAGAACAGGGCGGCAATCGTCAGCCGTGGTCCGACCGCTTCCATCGTCTCCGCCTTGCGGGCGATGTCGGCCATGTTGAGCGTACCGAACAGGCCGTAGACATAGGCCACAGCCAGAAGAAACAGCGTGGTGGCGACCAGATTGAGGAAGGCGTACTTGGTCGCGCCGTCCAGCTGCTCGGGCCGCGATCCAAGAACCAGCAAGCCGAACGAGCCAAGCAGAAGAACTTCAAACCAGACATAGAGGTTGAAGATGTCGCCGGTCAGGAACGCGCACTGCACCCCGGCCAGCATCATCAGCAGGAACGGGTAAAGGCCGTACCGCCGCTCGGTATTGTCGGCCTCACGCATAGCATAGACGCCCACCGCCAGCCCCACGAAGCCGGTGACGAGCGCCAGCGTCGCGCCGAGCATGTCGGCGATGAAGGTGATGCCGAAAGGCGGCAGCCAGCGGCCCATCTGCATGACGACCGAGCCGGTGGTCAGCACATGGACGAACAGGCCCGCATTCGCGGCCAGCATCAACGCGAGGCCCGCCAGCGCCAAAGCCGGCTGGCGGGCGGTGTCCTTGCGGGTCATCAGGCAGAGCGAGGCGAACACAAAGCCGATCACAAGTGGCGCGACGATCAACCAGTCCATCAGCGCCGGCGACTGCATCACCAGCGCATCGGAGATGACAACCTCCGGCCGTGTGGCGGGCGTTTGGGTGGTGGGATCCATCGGCGTCAATAACCCAAGGGCGGCATGGGCTCATCGGCCGGTTCGGCCTGGCGCATGCGCTCGGTGTCGTCCGTGCCAAGCACCTGATAGCTGCGCATGACCAGAACGAGGAGAAAGGCAAACAGCGAGAACGCGATCACGATGGCCGTCAGGACCAGCGCCTGCGGCAGGCCGTTGGCGATGCCCTCCGGCCCCACATAGAGACCGGACGGGATCAGCGGCGGCAACTCCCGCGTGATCCGGCCCATCGTGAAAAGGGTCAGGTTGACGCCGTTCGAAAACAGCGCCGCCCCGAGCAGTATCCGGATGATGTGCCGGGAGAGCAGCAGGTAGATCGACACGGCAAAGTACAGGCCGGCAAGAAATGCGATCGCGGTTTCCATCAGCCACGGTCCCTTTCTTCCAGCGCCAGCGTGATCGAGGTGATCGTGCCGACCACCACCAGATAGACGCCGATGTCGAAGATGAGCGTTGTCGACAGCTTGATCTCGACGCCGAGCACGACGGGAACGAACCACAGGCCGGTCATGTAAGGCACGCCGGCAAATATGGCGATCAGTCCGGCGATCGCGGCCATGAACAGGCCGGCGCCGGCGATCGCCATGGGATGATAGTGGATGGCGCGGCGTACCGGCGACACGCCGGCGGCAAGCCCGTAGACGGCCAGTGCGGATGCGGCGATCAGACCACCGATGAAACCGCCGCCGGGCTCATTGTGCCCGCGCAGCAGCACGAAGATCGAGTAGAGCATCATCAGCGCGGTGAGATAAGGCGCGATTGACCGGAAGATGACCGTACGCATGGATCAGTCGACCTCCGTCATCGGGCGCGCGGCAGCCGTGGGCGCGGTTTCGCCGGCCGGCTTCTGCCCACGTCGCGGCACCACCCGCAACAGCGCCAGGATCGCCAGTCCGGCCAGCATGACGACGCCGATCTCGCCGAAGGTATCAACGCCGCGGAAGTCGACGAGGATGACGTTCACCACGTTGCGGCCTTGGGCGATGGTATAGGAATACTGGTTGAAGAAGGCGGTCAGCGTATCGTCGAACTCGGTCTCAAGCACCTGCAGCAGCACCATCGTGAACGCGGCACCGCATGCCAGCGCGATCGTGCCATCCACCAACGTCTGGCGGCCCGAGCGATGGTCTTGCGGCGACAACCGCAGCCGGATCATGGCCAGAGCCAGAATGACCACTGTCAGCGTTTCGACCATGAACTGCGTGAACGAAAGGTCCGGGGCGCCCATCAGCATGAACAGAACGGCAAGTGCAAACCCTTGAATGCCCAGCGAGACGATCGCGGCCAGCCGGTTGGAAGCGCGCACGACCGCGATCAGACCGGCTGCAGCGATCAGCAGAACCACCCACTCATAGCTGTAGAGTTCGGGAAACGCCGGCATTTGCGGCCACTCGCCGGCCGCGTACATCGATGCCAGGAGCCAGAGCGCGAGCAGCACGAAGGTTGCCGTCAGGTAGCTTTCCATACGGCCGTTCTGAAGCAGTCGCGTCATGGCCGTCGAGCCGCGCACGAGGCCGCGTATGAACTGGTCAAACCCGAGATCGGGACCCCAGCCGATGGCATCGAGCGCGGCGGCCATTGCCGTGCGCATGCGCGCCAGGCCCAGGTAGAGCGCGATACCGACCACGACCGTCACGACCGACAAGGTCAGCGCGATGCCCGGCTTGGGTATCAGGCCGATGGTGACCTCAAGCGGTTCGCCGGCGACGGCACTGGCCATCGGGCTTGAGATCAGTGCGTGAAAGGTGGTCGAAAACAGTGCGGCGATCAAACCGGCAATGGCCAGGACCACCGGACCGGCATACATCAGAAGCGGCGCCTCATGCGGCGTCTTGGGGGTCGGGACCGTTTCGCCGATGAAGGGTTTGAGCGCGACGGCAAAACCGACGACGAACATCAGCGCATTGCCGGCCACCGCGACGATCGTGATCGCCAAGGACCAGGGATCGGTGCCGGCCAGACCGTAGTAGATCTCCTCCTTGGCGAGGAAGCCGACGAAGGGTGGCAACCCGCCCATCGAGATCGCCGCGAAGATCGCGGCGCCGAAGGTGATCGGCATCGCCGAAAGAAGGCCGCCCAACTTGGTGACATCGCGCGTGCCGGTCTCATGGTCGACATTGCCGGCGACCATGAAAAGCGCGCCCTTGAACAGCGAATGCGCGACCAGGTAGAGAACCGCGCCTTCGATGGCCCGCTCGGTACCGAAGCCCGTCAACATGACCAGCAGGCCGAGCGAGGCGACCGTCGTATAGGCCAGCATCAGTTTCAGATCCGTCTGCCGAACGGCGAGCAGCGTGCCCACGATGAGCGTGGTGCCGCCGAAGATCGGCAGGATTGTTTCCCAAGCGATCGTGTCACCGAGCGTCGGGTTGAGGCGCATGAGCAGATAGACGCCGGCCTTCACCATCGTGGCCGAATGCAGATAGGCCGAAACGGGCGTCGGCGCTTCCATCGCGTTGGGCAGCCAGAAGTGCAGCGGGAACTGCGCGGACTTGGTGAATGCACCGCCGAGGACGAGAACCAGCGCCGCCAGATAAAAGGGGCTCGAGCGGACGATGTCGCCGGAGGCCAGCAGCAGCGAGAACTCGCTGACGCCGGAGATGTTCCAAAGGAAAATCAAACCTGCCAGCAGGATCAGACCGCCGCCGCCGGTGACCACCAGCGCCTGCATCGCCGCGCGGCGCGAGCGTTCGTAGCCGTTCTTGAAACCGATCAGCAGGAACGATGTGATCGACGTCAGCTCCCAGAACACGAAGAACATGAAGAAGCTGTCGGACAGCACCAGCCCTTGCATGGCGCCCATGAACATCAGGATGAACGAAAGGAAACGGCCCTGCTGTTTGTCGCCCTTCATGTAGCCGCCGGCATAAAGCACGATCAGCGTGCCGATGCCGGAGATCAAGAGCGCAAACGTCAGCGACAGCCCGTCGATCAGCCATGAGAAGTTGACGTTGAAGGACGGAATCCATTGCACGCCGCCGGTGATACGGCCGCCATCGGCGACTGCCGGCAGGTATCCTGCGAAGTGCACGAATATGAGCGCGGGCACCAACGCCAAAACCCAGGCAGCATTGTGCCTGAGAATCTGCACGAGCATTGGCGCGAACAACGCCGCGATGAACGGCGCAAAAAAAGCGGCAAACGTCAGATCCATCAGATCTCGTAGCGTTGCGGGGCGTGAGTGACGGCAGAAACGGCGCCCAAGCCGACCAAGGCAGAATTGCAGATGGCGGCGGATTTAGGCGGGTGAGCAATTGCTGGCAAGACAAACCGGCGCGCAATCACCGATTTTGGCTTCCCTTTTCGGCAACTGTGCCCTTGCTGCGTCACTTGACCGTGAGGATGGGCGGCTTGTCGGACATGTACGGCACGCCTATTTTCAACGCAAAGGAGCCCTCCATGAGCACAGCCACCAAGCCCAAGATCGTCAAGTCCGATGCCGAATGGCGCGCGCAGCTGACGCCCGAGCAGTACCATGTGACCCGGAAACACGGTACCGAACGTGCGTTCACGGGTCCGAACTGGGACACCAAGGATGACGGGCTTTACGCATGCGTGTGTTGCGGCAAGCCATTGTTCCGCTCCGAAACCAAGTTCGATTCCGGGACGGGCTGGCCAAGTTTCTATGCGCCGGTGGACGAGGCAGCCGTCAGCGAACACAGCGACCGTTCATTCTTCATGCGTCGCACCGAAATCCGCTGCGCCGACTGCGATGCGCATCTCGGCCATGTCTTCAATGACGGGCCGCAACCGACGGGGCTGCGCTACTGCATGAACGGCGTGGCAATGACCTTCGAGCCCGACAAGGACGTCTGAGGGGCGGCCTATCTGCCGTCATCGGCCTTGGCATCGCTGCGCGCCTGCATGGCCGCGATGTGGGCGGCGTCGATCCGTCTTGCGGCCTTGTACGCTTGCCTTTGGCGCAGGCGCGCGGCGTAGGCCTCGAACTCCGGCTCGGCAGGAAGCGTCTTGAACTGAAGGCCCCAGTCGACCTGGGCGCCGATGTAGACGTCGGCGGCGGTGAACCGGTCGCCGCAGACAAAGGCACGATCGGCCAGAAGGCCGGCCAACGTCTTTACCGTCGTCTCATAGGTGCCGAACCCGAGCCGACCGGCGGTTCGCGCGTCCACGTCGCGGTCCCAGTTCATCGAATGGGCAATGATGGCCTGTTCGAGCGGACCGGCGCCGAAAAACGCCCAGCGGTAGTAGTCGGCCTTTTCGGCAAGACCATGAGGTGCCAACCCGGCTTCGGGAAAGGCGTCGGCGAGGTACAGGCAGATCGCGGCCGCCTCGGTGATGATGTTGCCGTCATGAACGATGGCGGGCACCTTGCCCATCGGGTTGATCGACCGATAGTCGCCCCGTTTCATCGGCCGCCCATAATCGAGCAGCACTTCCTCGTAGTCCGCCCCGGCCTCGTGCAGCGCCCAACGCGCGATCTGACCGCGGCTCATCGGGTTGGTGTAGAAGACCAGCGTGCCGGCCGGTTGCGTTTCGATCATGGGGTCCTCTCGAATGCCGACCCGACCCTGATCTGAGCGGCAATCGACGTCAACTGGTCGGCTGCATGTACTTCATGTAGGCCCATCCGGTGACGTACTGGCCGTTGCGCGCCGGGTCATGCCAGATCTCGCACCATCTGAAGCGCACGGCCTGGCGCTGCTGGGAGGATGGCAGATGGGCGATCTGGTTGAGAAGCGTCGGCGCATCCTTGCAGCGGCCGGTCATCGAAAGGACCGTCGTGTTGGGATATGCGGCCTGTTTGGCTGATTGGTTCGACGGCCATTTGCGAACGTTGAGCAGATCGCCATAGGGAACGTCCGCGACCTGCCAGGGGAAAAACGCCGATGCCTGTGACGTGGTGCCGGCGATCGGCGTTGCGGCAAGAGCAGCGGCAATGCCGGCTGCGAGAAGCGTAGATGTGCGCATGGGAACCTCCTGCACGGTTGCAGAGCCTGCAAGTTTCAATATCTGTTGCGTTTCGCTCAGGTTGACCTGAGGCTACTTCAACTGGACTGAATTCCAGCCGAACCTGGCATTCAGCGATCGTTCAGGCTGTGATTGGCCACACACGACCATCACCGAGGAGAGACTTGCATGCGCACGCGCTTTGTGACCGGCCAGCAACCGCCGAAGGCGGCAAAGCGACCGGTCACCGACACCCGGCACGGGATCACCCGAACCGACGACTACCATTGGCTGCGCGCGCACAACTGGCAGGCGGTATTCAAGGACCCGACCATTCTCGATGACGACATCCGCGAGCATCTGGAAGCAGAGAACGCATACCAGTCCGCTTTGATGGCCGACACCGAGACGCTTCGGAACGAACTGTTCGCCGAGATGAAGGGGCGCATCAAGGAGGATGACGAAACCGTTCCGGCGCCCGATGGGCCATGGGCGTATGGATCATCGTTCGCAACCGGCGGGCAGCAGCCGCGCTTCTACCGCGTTGCCCGCGACCAGCCGGACGGCACGCGCACGATCCTGCTCGATGGCGACACCGAAGCGGCCGGCAAGGATTACTTCCGGTTGGCCGGCGCGGCGCACTCGGCCGATCACGCCAAACTCGTCTGGGCGTTCGATGACAAGGGATCGGAGTACTTCACCACCCGCGTCCGCGACGTTGCAACGCTCGAAGACCTCGACGACGTCATCGAGGATACGTCGGGTGGTGGCGTGTTCGATGCCGCCGGTGCCGGTTTCTTCTACACCCGGCTTGACGAAAACCATCGGCCATCGAAGCTGTACCATCACCGGCTCGGAACGCCGCAGGCCGAAGACAGGCTGATCCATGAGGAGGCCGACCACGGGTTCTTCATGAGCGTCGGGTCGAGCCGGCTCAACGATTTCATCTTCATCCACATCAACGACCATCAGACCTCCGAGTATCGGCTGATGCGTGCCGATGATCCGCAAGGCGAACCGGTTCTGGTCGAAAAGCGGCAGCCGGGCGTCGAGTACGACCTTGAGGAAGGGGGCGAGGTCTTCTTCATCCTGACGAACGCGGACGGCGCCAAGGACTTCAAGATCATGTCGGCGCCCACCGGTGCGCCGCAAAAGGACAACTGGCGGGAGGTCGTGCCCCACGAACCCGGGCGGCTGATCCTCAGCCATCAGGCCTATGCCGGCCATCTGGTGTGGCTCGAACGCAAGGATGGCCTGCCGCGCATCGCGATCATGGAACGCGCGATCGGCGCCATTCACTACATCGCGTTCGACGAGGAAGCCTATTCGCTGGGGCTGCAGGGGTCATACGAGTACGACACGAACGTCATCCGCTTCACTTACTCCTCGATGACGACGCCGAGCCAGGTGTTCGACTACAACATGACGACGCGCCGCCGCACGCTGCTGAAGACGCAGGACGTGCCAAGTGGGCATGATCCGGAAGCCTATGTGACACGGCGGATCCAGGTGCCCTCGCACGATGGCGCGCCGGTGCCGGTCTCGCTTGTGATGAAACGTGACACGCCGATGGACGGCACCGCGCCGTGCCTGCTTTACGGCTATGGCTCGTACGGCATCACCATTCCGGCCAGTTTCAACACCAACTGCCTTTCGCTCGTTGACCGTGGCTTTGTCTATGCGATCGCCCACATTCGCGGCGGCAAGGACAACGGCTTTGCCTGGTACGAAGACGGCAAGCGGGCCGCCAAGACCAACACCTTCAAGGACTTTGTCGCCGTGGCCGGGCATTTGGCGGCCGAACGTTACACCGCACCTGACCGCATCGTTGCGCAGGGCGGCTCGGCCGGCGGCATGTTGATGGGCGCGGTCATGAACATGGCGCCCGATGCTTTTGGCGCCATCATCGCCGAAGTTCCGTTCGTCGATGTGCTCAACACCATGCTCGACGACACGCTGCCCTTGACGCCGCCCGAATGGCCCGAATGGGGCAACCCGATCGAGTCCGAGGCGGACTACCGAACGATCGCCGCGTACTCGCCCTACGACCAGGTGGGTGCGATGCACTACCCGCCGCTGCTCGCCGTTGCCGGACTGACCGACCCGCGCGTGACCTATTGGGAACCGGCGAAGTGGGTGGCCAAGCTGCGGGCCGACGCGCCGGACGGCGGGCCGTATATGCTCAAGACCAATATGGGTGCCGGCCATGGCGGCGCATCGGGGCGCTTCTCACGGCTAGAGGAAGTGGCCGAGGTCTATGCGTTCGCGCTCAAGGCGGTTGGCATCGATATCGTTCACGATCGGTAGACAATGCGTCATCGCCCAATCAGGATGTCGCCAATTGCTTGTCACGTTTGACGGGCTATCTAGCTGGGGTGGCGCCGGTGCGCCGCAGCGATCGACCTTGCCTTTCAACGGGAGACCACCATGACCGTCATCACCAAACCAGCGGCCATCGCCGCCATATCCGCCATCGCGCTTGGCGCGGCTTCGTTTTCGGCGCACGCCGATCAGTGGGTGCTCGACTCCAGCCACAGCCAGATCGTGTTCTCCTATGACCACCTTGGCTTTTCGACCACATTCGGCATGTTCTCGGGCTTCACCGGCGAGATCACCTTCGACCCTGAAAACCCCGATGCCGGTTCGGTGACGGTCGAGATTCCGACCCAGTCGCTCATCACCGGATGGCCGCAGCGCGACGCGCACTTCCTGTCGGCCGACTTCTTCGATGCCGAGGCTGCACCGGCCATCACCTTCGCATCCACGGGCATCGAAGTGACCGGTGAGAACACCGCCAACATCACCGGCGACCTGACGATGAACAACGTCACAAGTTCGGTTGTGCTGGAAACGACGTTCAACGGCGTCGGCCAGCACCCGCAGGCGCAAAGCCCCTGGACCGGCTTCACGGCCACGGCGACGATCGCGCGTTCCGATTGGGACATGGGCCAGTTCGCACCGTTCATCAGCGACGAGGTCGACCTGCAGATTTCGGTCGAGGCGCAGCCCGCGGGCTGACGCCGCGGTCCGCCGCGACGGCAGGAACCGATTTGCCCATCATGTCAGCGCGTTACGGCGCGCTGGCCATAGTCTGAATCAACTGGGCCGGTGCACGACGTCCCAGGACTCATGACGCCGCTGGAATGACAAAGGCCGCGCAACCTCAATGGTTTGCGCGGCTTTCTTTTGAAATCGATTCCGGCTTGTGGCCGATGGGCCGCGCGCCGGACTCAGCTTCCAGCGGCGACGGCATCCGCGACGGCGAGGCTGGCCGTCAGGTCGATGTCGATGCCCACCGTAAACGCCACCGCATCCTCGTTGGCTTGCGCCTGCGCGCCAACGCCGAAGTCCATGCGGTTGATGGCCACCGACGCGCGCATGCGTGCCACATCACCGTCGATGGTCAGCTCGAACGGCAGCGCGAAGGGCGCGCTGACATCGCGGATGGTCAAACTGCCGACCGCCTCGTACGTGCCCTCGCCGGTCTGTCGGAAGTCCTCGGACACGAACCGCGCCTCGGGAAAGGCCTCGGCGTCGAGAAAGTCGCTGCCGACGGCCTGACTTGAGACTGTTCCGACTGTCAGGCTTCCAGCTGCGATGGTGACATCGACGCGTGCCTGATCGAGGGCATCGGGATTGAATGTGATGTCGGCGCGCCATTGCTCGAACTGACCTTCGACCGGCGAACCCAGTTGTGTGACCGTTACGCCCAACCGGCTTGACTCATGATCGACGATCCACCGGTCATCGCCCACCGCCTCGTCGGGTTCGTTTGCGGCAAGCGCGACCGCGGGCCGCTGAAGGCCCTGCAAGCCGTAGGCCGACGTGCCGCCGACGATGGCAACGAGGACCAATGCCGCCGCGCCAAGCGTCGCGCCGTGATGCATTGCGACCGTTGCGGGAGCGGTGATGGTGGCCGCCTCGCCTGATGTCATACGCGCAAGCGTCTGATCCCGGTCGATCACGGTGTGCTTGAGTGCGCCGGCGATGTGTGCGCCGACCGACAGCGCCATGACGATGGCGGTGCCGACATGGGCATATCCGAACATGACCGACAGCCACTCATCCTTGGGCAGAAACGGAAGATCCTGCCCGAACGGCCACCAGATGGGCGCAAATCCGATGCTGGTCCAGTGATGCAAAAGCCCGGTCACCGGCGCCAGGATAATGCCGGCATAGAGTAGCCAATGCACGGTTTCGGCGGCAAACGTCTCGAGCCGGCGTTCAGGATGCAGCGGTGCGGGTTTGATGCAGTAGAGCGCCCAGCCGATTCGAAGGACGGCGACCGCCAGAACGATGACGCCGAGCGTCTTGTGCAGCGAATAGACGAACACCTTCAGGGCGACCTCGTCGGCCGACCCCTGCGGCAACCAGGTCATCAAAAGGCCCATCGGCAGCAGGACCACAATGAGCATGGCGGTGGTCCAGTGAAAGGCCTGGGCGACGCGGCCGTATCGCTCGCGGGTGTTGGTCAGGGCCATGGCAACGCTCCCAATGATGTCCGGGCATGGAGCTATTGCGCATTCTTGCACATGCAAAGGTCAAAATGATGAACAGCGCGTTCAACAGGTCCAACGAAAAAGCCCGGCACGAAGGCCGGGCTCCAAGACTCGCTGCCGTGATCGGCGGGATCAGGCGGTGGCCGCCTCGTACATTTCCAGGACGTAGTCCCAGTTCACAAGGCTGTCGACGAAGGCTTCGAGGTACTTCGGACGCGCGTTGCGATAGTCGATGTAATAGGAGTGCTCCCACACATCGACGCCGAGGATCGGGCTTGCGCCATGCACGAGCGGGTTTTCGCCGTTCGGCGTCTTCATGATCTCGAGCTTGC
>CAZSFA010000003.1:0-24694 GCA_964606055.1 uncultured Oceaniradius sp.
TTCGCGGCATCACCGTCAGCATCGCCAATCGCGAGTTCATCGACGCGGCAAAGCTGGCCGGCAAGAGCGACACCCGCATCATCCTCACCGAGGTTCTGCCCAATGTGATCCCGGTCATCGTGATCGCCATGTCGACCACGGTCGGCTGGATGATCCTCGAGACCGCGGGCCTCTCGTTCCTGGGGCTCGGTTCGCAGCCGCCGCAGGCCGATCTCGGCTCCATGCTGGGCGAAGCGCGCGCCGCCCTCATCACCAACCCGCACACCTCGATCGTGCCCGGCATGATGATCCTGATCATCGTCATGTCGATCAATCTCCTCGGCGACGGCGTGCGCGATGCCCTCGATCCGCGCCTGCGGTCCGGCGCGCTGTCGCGACCGATGGCGGCAACCCTTGTCGATCGCGCGCAATCGCCGGCGCCGAAACCCGGCGGCAAGGGCATGGTCCTTTCGCTGGAGGACCTGGAAACGCAGTTTCATGTCGGCGATCGCGTTTATCGCGCGGTCAACAAGGTCGATCTGGCGGTGAAGCCCGGGGAGTGCCTCGGCATCATCGGCGAAAGCGGATCGGGCAAGTCGGTGACGGCGCTTTCGGTGATGGGGCTGGTCGCTTCGCCGCCGGGCGTGATCACCGGTGGCGCTGTCCGGTTCAATGGCGAAGACCTGATCGGCGCTCACTATGAAGCCCTGCGCACCATGCGGGGCCAGCGCGTCGCCTACATATTCCAGGACCCTCTTTCCACGCTGCACCCGCTCTACAAAGTGGGCGATCAGTTGATCGAAGCGATCAGCAGCCATCACCGGATCGGCAGGCAGGATGGCCGCAAACGTGCGATCGAGTTGCTTCAGGCCGTCCGCATTCCCAACGCGGCGCAGCGCATCGACAACTACCCGCATGAGTTGTCGGGCGGCATGCGCCAACGCGTCGGCATCGCCATGGCGCTGGCCAACGATCCCGATGTGATCATTGCCGATGAGCCGACGACGGCCCTTGATGTGACAGTTCAGGCCCAGATCCTGTCGCTGCTCGATGATCTCAGGCGCGAGCGCGATCTGGCAATCGTGTTCATCACGCATGATTTCGGGGTGGTCGCGCAGCTCTGCGACCGGGTTGCGGTCATGTATGCGGGCCAAATCGTCGAGAGCGGACGCACCGAAGCGATCCTCGATGCACCCGCCCATCCCTACACGCGACGGCTGATCGATTGCGTGCCCGAACTGGGCGGTGGCCGGCGCGAACTGGCCGCCATTCCAGGCCTTCCCCCATCGGTCGATCGGTTGCCGGCCGGCTGCGCCTTCGCCGAACGTTGCGACAGGGTCCAGGCCGATTGTCGGAGCGGGACGATCGCGCTGGGCGGCGTAAACGGCCACTCCGTCAGATGCCTTTACCCTGTGCGCCAGCTTGAGGACGCCGCGCAATGAGCGTTGCCCTCAAACTGAGCGGGCTCGCCAAATCGTTCCCGATCGGCAAACGCCTGTTCGGCCCCCCGCTGGCCCAGGTCCATGCGGTGCGGCCGATCAGCCTCACCGTCCAGAAGAACGAAACGCTCGGCATCGTCGGCGAGTCCGGCTGCGGCAAGTCGACATTCGCCCGCATGCTGGTGGGTCTGCTCGAACCGACCGCCGGCACGATCGAGATCGAAGGCAAGACGTTCGACAACGCCGATCCCGCCGCGTTCGGCAAGACAATCCAATACGTGTTCCAGGACCCCGTTTCGAGCTTGAACCCGCGCATGACGATCCGGCAGATCATGGAAGCGCCGCTCAAACACCTGCATGGCATGGATCGCGCGGCACGCGACAAGCGCATTGCCGAGATCTTCCAGTCGGTCAACCTGCGGCCCGAGTTCCTGGACCGCTACCCGCACGAGTTTTCAGGCGGGCAGGCGCAGCGCATCGGCATAGCGCGGGCCCTTGCGGCGCAGGCGCGCATTCTCGTGCTCGACGAACCGGTGTCCGCCCTTGATGTGTCCGTGCAGGCGCAGGTTCTCAACCTGCTCGCCGAACTCAAGGAGCACCATGATCTCACCTATCTGTTCATCAGCCACGACCTAGCGGTCGTCGAGGCCGTCAGCGATCGTGTTGCCGTTCTCTATTTCGGTTCCGTCGTTGAGATCGGCGATGCTCAAGACATCTTCCGCGCGCCACGTCATCCCTACACCAAGCTGCTGGCCGACAGCGCGCCCGTGGTTGGCCGCCCACTATCGGCACCCGAGGGCAAGGATGCCGAACTGCCCGATCCGCTCAATCCGCCGTCGGGCTGCGCGTTTCGGGCACGCTGCCCCCGCGCAACCGAAATCTGTGCCAGCGAGACGCCCATGCTCGATCCCGCCGACGGCAGGCACCAATATGCCTGTCACCACCCGCTCGATGGGTGATCTGCGCCCAACGCCGCCGATCCGGGCGGCAGCGGGCAACACCAAACGCTCATGACATCGCTATTTGACGAGGCGCGATATCTGCCGGAACGCAGCGTCATCGGCATCGCCGGTCCATTCGAAGAGGACCGATTCGACGGTGGCGATCTGCACGCCCGACGCCTGAAGGCGTCCGATGGCGACATCCCGGTCGATCGTGCGTCGCGAGGCAACCGCATCGCGCACAACCGTGACGCGCGCGCCAGCGTCTTGGAGGTCCAGCGCGGTCTGGAGCACGCAGACATGGGCCTCGCAGCCCGCGATCACGACATCACGGCCTGACACGGTTTCGCCGGATGCCTCGATAGCCCTTGCAGCCGAGAACGACGTCTTTGCAACCCGGCGCGGCAGGAGCGGCGCCAGGGCCGGCACGGTGGGACCGAGCTTGGTGGGCGATTGCTCGGTGGCCATGCACGCGACGCCCAGAACGGTGGCGCCCTGACAGAGCACTCTGACGCGATCGACCACGTGATCGCTTTCGTGCATCACCGGCACCAGGCGCTCCTGCAGATCGATGATGGCCACCAGCGCGCCCCGGTCGCGGTGCAGCCAGGCCGACCGGCGGGCGCTCACGAGGCGACCGCGATTTCGGTGTTCTCGACGCCTTTCAGATGCAGGATCGAACGCGCCTCCTGTGGCGTCGCGATCTCTCCGCCGAGATCCTCGACGATCCGCCGGACCTTGCGCACCTGTTCGGCGTTCGATTTGGACAGGACGCCGCGCGATATGTACAGCGAGTCTTCAAGACCGACGCGAACGTGCCCGCCGACGATCGCGCTCATCGCCAGGAACGGCATCTGGTTGCGGCCGACGGCGAAACAGGAAAACTCCATATCATCTCCAAACATGGCCTTGGCCTGCGCATGGATGTGCATGAGGTTCTGCGGTGTTGCGGCCATGCCACCCATGATACCGAAAATACCCTGGACGAGGAATGGCGGCTCCACCAGACCCTGCCGGACGCACCATTCGAGATTGGCAAGGTGGCCCAGATCATAGCATTCAAACTCGAACCGCGTGCCGCGCCCCTTTCCGAGTTCGGTCGTGATCCGTTCGAGCATCTCGAATGTGTTGGGATAGATGGCCGCCTTGGTGCGGGCCAGATAGGGTCTTTCCCAATCATGGCGCCATTCGGTCGTCCGCTCGGCCAATGCAAATGTGGCGAAGTTGAACGAGCCCATGTTGAGACTGGCCAGTTCAGGCGCAACCGCCATTGCCGGGGCGATCCGTTCGTCCACGCTCATCCCCAGCCCGCCACCGGTGGTGACGTTGATGATGGCATCACACCCCCGACGGATGCGCGGCAGGATTTGCGAGAAAAGGGCGGGATCCTGTCTTGGTTCACCGGTCTCCGGATCACGGGCATGAATGTGAAGGACCGCCGCGCCGGCATGGGCCGCTTCGATCGCGGAAGCCACGATCTCGTCGGGCGTGATGGGCAGGTATGGCGACATGGACGGGGTGTGGATCGCCCCGGTTACCGCGCATGTGATGATCGTCTTGTTGGGACGCATCATTGGTTTCCTTCATAGCGTTCGATGGTGGTCAGGCATGCCCATCGGTCCGGGACTTCGTCGATCGGATGGATCGGGCGGGTCAGCCCCTTCCATTCGACCGCGTCGAGGTTGGCCGAGACCAATCCGGGTGCATCGACTTCGATGATGCGATCATCGGCGATGACGCCCTTGAAGCCGGCGCGGAAATGGCCGCGGGACTTGACGACAACGATCCGGGCGGCGGTCGGATCGAGCCCGAAGTGGTGGAACTCGCTCGTGCCGAGCGTCTGACGGCGGCGACTGGTGACGCCGACAAGAATGCCTTCAAGATCGAGCAGTGCCGAAGGCCCAAACGTACCCTCGATGCCCTCGGCCATGCCCGATGCATGCCTGAAACGGCCATCGGTCAATCGCACGACGCGCGCGCGTGCGCGGAAGGGATCGGAGTGCGCGGCCGTCTCGGCGCGGTTGAAACGTGCTTCAAACACTGCGCCTTCGCCCAGCGCATGGGCCTCGCGTGCCAATGGCGGATCGAAGACCGGCACGATCTGAACGCCGCCTATGCCGGCAGCGAGCAGCGCTGCCATCAGGTGCGGCGTGTTCCCTCGCCCGCCGCCGCCCGGATTGTCCGCAATGTCGGCCAGAATCCACGGACCGGGTGTCTCGCACGCGCGGGCAATGGCACCATCCACCGTTTCAAGGTTCACCGCGAAGTCGCCGCGGCGTTCCCACACCGCGGAAGCAAGCGCCTGAACCTGATCGACGGCATGATCGCTACTTGTCCAGGATGAAACGACGATGCTCATGCCGTTGTCGCGCGTGTCGCCAAGGGCAAACCCCGGATAGACCGATGCCGTGGCCACGTTCGGATCGCGCAACACGCCCGTCACCTTGTCCATGATCCGGTCCATCGGCGACACGTCGGTGCGCTGGACGATCTGCGGCGTGATCAGGGCAAGCCTCACCGAGGCCGTGTGCGACCGTTTGCCGGCGAGCAGCTGGGCCAGCACATGACCGCATTCGGCCGCCCGCGCGTCGATATCGGTGTGCGGATTGGTCCGGTAGCCGACCGAAGCGTCCAGCGCGCGCATCATGGCCGTGGAGATGTTGGCGTGATAGTCGAACAGCGCAACGATGCGGCACGCCGTTCCGGCAGCTTGCCGCAGTGCCTGCAGGTAGTCGCCGTCCATATCGTCCCGGGGATCAATGGTTCCGGCACCGTGGCCGATGACCCAGATCGCATCCAGCCGGCCCGCCTTGCGGGTGGCCTGAACGAGTTCGTCGCGAAGGCTCTCATAATCCTTGCGCGCAACCGGGCCGCCGCTTTCGGCGGTCGCGACCAGCAGCGGCACGGCCTCCCATTGGACGCCGCGCTGGTCGAGCGCGGCGGCAAAGGCGACATAGCGCGGATTTTCGGCAAGCGCGGAGGCCAGCGCATCGCCTTCGGCCAGAAAGAAGCTCTCGAAGTCGGACCGCGTCGTCAAAGGGGCGAGCGAGTTGCTCTCCACGGCAAGACCGCAAATCCCGATCCGGCGCGTCATCGGTTGTCTCCGGTATCGGGCTGCCATCCACCGACCCGTCTCCAGATCGACCGGCCAGCCGGCGACAGGGCGACGATCTCCGCGTGCTGATGGGCCATGGCACAGGCGTGATTGGGCAGGATGCGCAACCGCGTACCCCACGGCAGATCGGGCACCGGGCTGCCGTTCCGGGTCGACACAATGCCGTGCTCCTGGTTGGCATTGATCACCAACAAGTCCTGGATCGGTTCACCATCCACGTCGCAGACCTGGCCGTAGAGCCAGTCCGCCGACTGCCTGGCCGTGGAGCGGTCCTGCGACAGCGCCGTCCAACCGCCATCGGTGATGACCCAGTTTTTGGATCGCTGATGGCCGATGACGGTCACAAGGCACGAGAGCGCGATGTCCGATGGTTCGACAACACCGATGTTGGCCATGAAGAGGTCACCGAGCGCATAGACGCCGGCACGGCACTCAGTCACCGCGTGGTCGCCTGATGGAAAGCGAACGGTTGGCGATGATCCGACGCTGACGACCGGTGCGGCGATGCCGGCCTGCCGCAGCCGATGTGCCGCACGGCTTATGCCCTGGGCTTCGGCCGCCGCGTAGGCGCGCGCCTGTTCCGGTTTTGCGGCCAGATAGCTTTCACCTGCATGGGTCATCACGCCGGCAATCTCGAGGTCTTCAAGCGCCCGTGCCACGGCAAGCAGCTCGGCCGCATCGGGGTCAAGGCCGGCACGGTGGCCGTCGGTGTCGATCTCGATCATCACGCGCGGTCGACGGGAGGCGCCGGCAAAAGCTGTCGCCAAGGCGCCAGCGGCTTGCACGCAATCGATTGTGACAATCAGATCAGCGCCGCGTTCGAGCAGGCCCCGCACGGCATCGAACTTGTTGGGCGCAATCCCGACCGCGTAGAGGATGTCGGTTATCCCCGCCGCCAATGCGCCTTCCGCCTCGGCCAGGGTGGAGACGGTCAGGCGCGGATCATCGCCATCGACGATCATCGGCAGGGCCTCGACGCATTTGACCGATTTGAAATGGGGGCGGAACGCCATGCCGCGCTGCTTGACCTGGGCAAGCATCTGCCTGCCGTTGCGGGCCAGCCGCTCTGTGTCCAGCAAGAGGCAGGGCGTGAAGAGGTCTTGCAGATCGGTCACGATTGGAGCCTTGGGTTGAGCAGGTTGCGCAGGTGATCGCCGGCAAGATTGACGCTCATGACGAGCACCAGAAGCAAGATGCCGGGGAAGATCGTGATCCAGTACCGCTCGGTGAGGATGTAGTCGAAGCCGCTGGCGATGAGCAGGCCCAGCGAAGGCTCGGTGACCGGGACGCCCAGACCGAGAAATGAAAGCGTTGCTTCCAGCGCGATGGCGTCGGCAACCTGGATTGTCCCCAGAACCATCAGCGGCGGCAGGCAGTTGGGGAACAGGTGGCGGGCCAGGATCCGCAGTCGGCCAAATCCCATGGCCTGGGCGGCGGCGATGTACTCGCGCTCCATCTCCACCAGCGCCGCGCTGCGCGTCACGCGCGCGAAGCCCGCCCACTGCGCCATGATCATCGCAATGAGCAGCTTGTCGACGCCGGAACCGAAGATCGACATCAGGATCAACGCGATCAGGATGGTTGGAAACGCCAGAACGAGTTCGACCAGCCGCATCAGGGCCGCATCGACCCAGCCGCCCGAGAAGGCGGCAATCAGGCCGACCGACGCGCCGATGAACAGCGCGATCAGCGCGCTGGTCAGGCCGATGAAGATGCTCGTGCGCATGCCGTAGATCATGGCGCTGTACATGTCGCGCCCGTTGCCGTCGGTGCCCAGCACGAACAATTGGCCGTTCATCCCCTCGCTCATGGGCGGCATCAGATTGTCCATCAGGTTCAGGCCGGCCAGATCATAGGGGTCCTGCGGCGTGACCAGCGGCGCGAAGACGGCCATCAGTCCAAGTGTCACGAAGACGAGGAGGCCGCCCAGCGCCACCTTGTTGGCCGCGAAACGGCGCCACAGCGTCGTGCTCGACGTCGCGGTTGCGATCGCTGGGTTGTCATCTGCCGGCGCGCTCATCTGTTCCGCCCGTCCCCGAGCGAGATGCGCGGATCGAGCACGCCGTAGAGGATGTCGACGATCAGGTTTGCGATGACGAAAAGCGCGGCAACGCAAATCAGGTAGGCAACGATCATCGGCCGGTCGAGGCTGAAGATCGAATCGATGATCAGCTTGCCCATGCCGGGCCAGGAAAACACCGTCTCGGTGACGATGGCGAACGCCATCAGGCCGGCGAAATCGAGACCAAGCACCGTGACGAGCGGAATCATGAGGTTTGGCAGGACGTGGCGGCGCAGAATCCGCGTTTCGGGAACGCCCTTGGCCCGCGCGAGCGTCACGTAGTCCTGACCGAGCACCTCCTGCGTGCCCGAGCGCACAAGGCGCATGACAAGCGAGATTCGCGACAGCGCGAGCGTGAAGATCGGCAGTGCGGCGTGGTGCAAGCCGTCGAGCGTCAGAAGGCTGGTCTCGACCCCCAGCACCGTCACCGTATCGCCGCGTCCGATGACCGGGAACCAGTCCAGTTCGACCGCAAAGACCACGATCAGCACGATCCCGAGCCAGAACGTCGGCACGCTGAAACCGATGATCGAAGTGGTCATCAGGCCACGCGAGACAAGCGCGTTTGGCCGATAGCCTGCATATAGGCCAAGAGGTATGCCAATGAAGGCGGCCAGCACGACCGCGCCGATCGCCAGTTCAAGCGTCGCGGGCAGGCGTTCGAGCATCACCTCCAACGCAGGCCGGTTGAAGACCCAGCTGCTGCCGACGTCTCCGCTCAGGAGACCCGCCAGGTAGTTCAGGAACTGCTGCCAGATGGGCAGGTCGAGCCCGAGGCGTTCGATTGCCCGCTGGCGATCGAGCTGCGTCGCCTCGGGGTTGATGAGCAACTCGACCGGATCGCCGATCAGGTAGACGGCGAAGAAAACCAGCGCCGCAATCGCGAACATCAAACCGACGCCCTGCAACAGGCGAATGGCTATGAAACGGAGCATTGCGGGCGCGTGGTCCTGTAGCGTCGGGGCGAAATCGCCAATCGGCTCATTGTTCGGCGAGCGATGCGCCGCGTACCCAGGTCACGCCTTCCGGATTGGGGCGATAGTCAACGCCCGATTCGGCACGCGCAGCCCAGATGTTCAGCGGGTGGTAGAGCGGGATGATGCCGACATCCTCGCCGAAAACCAGTTCATTGACGTCGGACAGAATGGCGCAGCGCTCGCTTTCGTCGGTCGAGCGCCCGGCAGCGATGATCATCTCATCGACAGCGGGGTTGGAATAACGGCCGCGGTTGGCCCCTCCCCTGCCGATGTCGGGATCATTGGTGTGCGCGATCGCGTTCAGCACGTTGAACACGGTTGTTGCGCCGTAGCCGGCAAAGTAGATCGAGTACTCGTTGGCCCGCGCGCGGTCGAAGAAGACGCTCCGCGTGAAGGTTTCGACCTCGACATCGAGGCCGATCTGGCTCCAGAACTGGGCAAGCGCCTGAACCACACGCTCGCCGCCGGGATAGCGGTCCGACGGTCCGTGCAGCGTGAAGCCGAAGCCTTCGGGGTATCCGGCCTCGGCCAGCAGCGCCCGCGCCCGGTCCGGGTCCGGTTCGGCAACTGACAGGTTGGGGCTGGAGCAGGCAATCTCCCGCGGCAACGCCTGGGCGGCCGGTCTGCCCGCACCCTCGAGCACGCGTGCGATCAGCAGTTCCCGATCGACGGCCAGCGACAAGGCGAGCCGCACACGCGGATCCTTGAGCGGATTGACCGCAAGCGCCTCCCCGTCGGGCCCACGCACATAGGGGCTGTCATCACGAATCGAGTCCATCATGGCGAACATCAGCCGCGCCTCGGATGCTTCGAACACCGACACCTCATCATCGGCGCGCAGCAGCGCCGCATCGGCGAGCGGAACGAAGTCGATCAGTTCGACCTCGCCACCGAGGAGCGCGGCAACGCGCGATGCATCGCTGGTGATCGGTCGGATCGTGACACTTTCAAACTCGGGCTCGCCGCCCCAATAGTCTTCGAAACGGGTCATCGTCAGCCTGTCGCCCGGCACGAAGCTCTCTAGCCGGTAAGGCCCCGTCCCGATGACGGCTTCGCCGCTGTCGAACTGCGCCGGCGTCACGTCCAGTCCCAGTTCGGAGGGCAGAACCATGATCGCCGAAAGGTCGCGCGCCAGATCGGCCACCGGCTCGGACAGATGGAAAACGATCTCGTGGTCATTGACGATCTCGACACGTTCGATGTCGTCGACAAAGCCGTTAAAGTCGCCCAGACCCTCGGGTATCACCGGAATGCGCTCGATGACATAGGCGACATCGGCCGCATCGAAGGCCGAGCCGTCGTGGAACACGACCCCCTGGCGCAGCGAAGCCTCATAGGTGACGTCGTCGATCTTGCGCAGGTCGCTGATCAGATGGGGCTGGACGTTCAGGTCGTCATCGCGCCACATCAGATACTCCATCATACCCGGCAGGTGCGAGTGGTTTTCGCCCGAGTTTCTGAAATGCGGATCGAGGGTGCCCGGCTCCAGCTTGGACCCGATCGTGAGGGTCTGCGCGGCGGCGCCCGACGCGCCGATTGCCGTCGCAACAACGAGCGCGGCTCGGCTGACGTCCCTGAACAGTGTCTTCCGGTTCATGATCGGCCTCTCCCAAGACTTGAACTGAATTCTGAGATCGCAGTAAATGGTCGCTGTCAACACCTGTCAACCCTCGGAGGGGAAAAACGATGACGTTTGGCGCCAAGGTGCAAGAGCTGTTCGGAAAATGGGCCGGTGCAGACCAGCCCGGCGCGGCCATCGCCGTCTCGCTCGGCGAAGGCGCCGCCTGGCAGGAGGTGTTTGTGGGTGCGGCCGACCTCGCCCAGGCTGTACCCATCTCCAAGGCGTCGGTTTTCCACTACTGTTCGATCAGCAAGGCGCTGACGGCTGCGGCATTCTGCGTTCTTCACGACCGCGGCGATCTGGATCTCGATGCGCCGATATCGGACCTGCTGCCGGAGTTTCCGGCCCCGGACGCGATCACCGTTCGGGCGCTTCTCAACATGACGGCCGGCCTTCAGGACAGCGAAGAGGTCCTTTGTCTGGCCAATGTGCTTCAGCGCACGCCGGGCGCCGACGCGCACTGGCTGCGCCACGGGCTGCGCAATGCCGACCGCGCCTTCCCTCCTGCAACGGCCACATCGTACACCAACACACACTACATCCTCCTGTCGGAGGCCCTAAGCCGCCAGACCGGCCAGACTTTCGAGACTGCAGTGCGCACTCTCGTCCTCGATCCGATCGCCATTGGCGGCATTCATCTGCGCAGCGACCCGCGGCAAGTCACGCCGGGCTTGGCGCGCGGCTACGTTCCGTCCGCCAGCGGCCGATTTGTCGAAGGTCTGGCGTTCGGGTTTCTGGGCGGCGGCGGCTTTGTGGGCACACTCGGCGATCTGACGCGCTTTCTCGAAGCATTTGCCGCCGACGATCTGGCCGGCACGCCGATCCGATCGATGATGGCAAGGCCCGGACGCCTGGCGAACGGCGTCGAGACGAACTACGGGCTGGGTTGTTTCCTGCATGAGTGGCGCGGGGTTCGCGTCATCGGCCACAATGGCGGTATGCCCGGCTACAAAACCTGGGCCGCCCATATGCCGGAACTCGATCTGCAGGTGGCGTTTCTGTCCAACCGGGACGACGCGCAGAGTTCGCAGCACCTGCGCGCAATCATCGATCTTGCGCTGGCCGATCGCAGCAACGTTCCGGCACGGCCCAGACTTGACCGGGCCGCGATCGCTCGGCTTTCACACCTCGAAGGCGAATGGGTATGCACGGACAATGCCGATCACTTCACCCTGACGCTCAAGGACAGCCATATCGCATTGTCGCGCATGGGTTTTCCGGCGCGGCTGCGGCCCGTATCGCCCGACGTTTACCGGGACAACTGGTTCGTCTACACGACCGAATTGCGGATCGGCGACACCGGGGATAGACTTGTCCTGTCCACTCATGGCGAAGCGCCAAAGCACTATGTCCGGCCCGCAAACGAGGCCGCCGCCGATCAAGGCGACCTCATCGGCAATTACCGCGCTGATCAGCATGGCCTTTGCCACCAGATCACGGCCGAGGGCGATGCGTTGGTCCTGACACTGTGTCGCAATCCCCACCTCGCCCACCGGTTTGCGCTGCGACCCTTGGGCAAGGACTGCTTCGCAATCGCCGATGGCTCCAACGGCGCGATGCTCCGTCGCGGCATCAAGGTGCTCCGCGACGGCAAGGGCGCAGTCACCGGACTGCGTTATCGTGGCGCACGGCTGCACCAGTTGGAGGTCTCAAGGGTGGAGAGTTTGTCATGAAACCGCAGTCGGCTCGGGACACGGGCGATACGGCCGTACCGTCGCGAACCGGCCCCGGCAGGCGTCCGGCAGCGACACCTCAACTTGGTCGGTTGCGGCCCGGCGACCCGGCGATGCTCGAAATGCAGGTCTACACGCGCCTGCGGCGGGCGATGATGACAGGGGCCGTGCGGGCCAAGGCCTCGTTTTCCACGCGAACGCTCGCCGACCAGTTCGGTATCAGCCCAATGCCCGTTCGAAGCGCGCTCAAGCGCCTGGAGGCCGAGAACATTCTGCGCGCGCAGCCCCGCAGCGGCTACAGGTTGATCCCGCTTCACGCCGACGAGTATGTCGAGATCCTCCAGATTCGCTCTCGCATCGAAGGCATGGCCGCGGCACTGGCGGCGGCGAGGATCGATGAGGCCGGGCTGGATCGCGTTCGCCGCTGGAATGCGGCCCTCGCTCAGCCGGGTTCCGACTATCGCCGCATCCTGCACCGCAACCACGGGTTCCATTTCGAGATCTATCGCGCCGCCCAATCCCCCATCTTGCTGTCGAACATCGAGATGTACTGGGTGCGGATCGGACCGGTGCTGCATGAATCGTTGGGCGGCTACGATCAGGCGAAGATTCTCAAGACCCACGACACAATCATCGACGCACTCGCAAACCGCGATGCAACCAAGGCCGAGACCGCAATGCGATCGGACCTGTTCAGCGCCAGCGGTCCCGTGATCGAGGCGCTCAGTCCGGCTCCAGATCATTTTCTGTGATCTCATATTGACACAAGGATACGATTTCGCTTTGGTCGCCCGATGAGTGCACAAGTCAAAAAAGCGGCCATCATCGGCGCCGGTCAGATCGGGCGCGGCTGGGCCGCGGTGTTCGCCCGGGCCGGTTATCAGGTTTGGCTCTACGATGCCGATGAAGCCGCCCTTGAACGCGGTGTGCATGTTGCCCGCTCCATGGTCGAGGATCTTGCGGCGGCCGGCCTGATCTCCAACGCCGCACAAGCCGCCGGCCGGATCACGCCCTCGAATGAACTGCCAGCGACCATCGCGGAGGCCGATTGGGTCCAGGAGTGCTGTCCCGAGGACGTCGACATCAAACGCGGCGTCTTTGCTTCGATCGACGGCCTTGCGGAACCGGGTGCGCTCTTGGGCAGTTCCTGTTCGGGCATTCCGGGATCCCGGTTCCTGTCGGATCTGCCCGGCCGGGATCGCGCGATCATCCTGCATCCCGCCAACCCGGTGCATGCGATGCCGGTTGTCGAGATCGTGCCCTGCGATTGGCACACCGAACCCTTCATTGCATCGTGCCGCGATGCGCTTGCAGCGCTGGGGCAGATCCCCGTGGTCGTGCGCCAGGAGGTGCCGGGCTTTGTGATGAACCGCCTTCAGGCCGCCGTGATCAACGAAGCCATGTCGCTGGTCGCGCGCGGCGTGATTGCGCCGGACGATCTGGACCGCGTCATGGAGGCCAGCATCGGATTGCGCTGGGCGTTCCTGGGACCCTTCGAGACGATGGACCTCAACGCCGCCGGTGGATTTGCCGAATACACCCACAAGTTTGCCTCGCTCTACAGCACGTTGGGCACCGACCTGCGAACCGCCGATGCCTGGACAGCGGACGCGCTGAGCGAGGTCGGCTCGGTGCAACGCGCGCGCCTCCCAATCGAGAAGATCGGCGATCGGCAGGCCTGGCGCGACCGGACGCTCCTGCGTCTGCGCCGCCTTCTGGAAGATCAGCGAAAGGAAGACCCCGTTGCACCCTGAGCCTCATCTGAGGGTCGACGGGCTGACCATATGCTACGCCGCCGATGCGCCGCCGGTCGTCAACGATGTCGATCTGACACTTGAGCGCGGCGAGATTCTTGGCATCGTCGGGGAGTCCGGCGCCGGAAAATCCACCGTCGGCCGGGCTCTGCTCGGCCTCGTCGACCATCCCGGCAGGGTCGTGGCCGGCGCCGGCCGGATCGGTGACACGCCGCTCTTCGATGACGACCCTGCGGCACTGCGTGGCCTGCGTGGCCGGCGGATCGGGTTGATACTGCAGGAACCGCTGTCAGCGCTGAACCCGGTTCTCAGCGTCGGCGTCCAGATTGCCGAGGCACTGGAGATGACCCACGGCCTCACGCGCAAGCAAGCGCAAAAGCGGGCCGTCGACCTGCTGCGACAGGTCGGCATTCCCGATGCCGAACGAAGGATCGCCGATTATCCCCATCAGTTCTCCGGCGGCATGCGCCAGCGCGTGCTGATTGCGATAGCTCTCGCCGGCGATCCCGAGGTCATCGTTGCGGACGAACCGACGACTGCGCTCGATGTCTCGATCCAGGCGGAAGTGCTGGACCTGATGAAGCGCCTCTGCCGTGAGCAGGGCGTGTCGGTCATCCTGATCACGCATGACATCGCCGTCGTCAGCCAGATCACCGACCGCATCATGGTCATGCGCCACGGTCGCGTGGTTGAGGCCGGCTCGACTGCGGCCGTCCTCAACGCACCCAAGGCGCCCTACACCCGCGCATTGCTCGCCACCGTGCCTCGGGCCGACCGGACGATCGGGCGCTTTCCCATTCTCGACGGCAGTCTCGACGAAAGTGCGCCCGTGGTGGTTCCCACACACGCCAGTGCCGTGCGCGGTGCCAATGGAGCCGTGCGGCTGAACGATGTCAGGGTCGAGTTCGACAAGCCTCGGGCCCATCCATTTGCCAAACGCGACGTGTTCCGCGCCGTCGATGACGTCAGCTTCCAGATACCGTCCGGCAAGTCGTTCGGCATCGTCGGTGAGAGCGGTTCGGGCAAATCGACGCTGCTGATGGCCATGATGGGCTTGGCCCAGCGGCAACGCGGCGGCATATCGATCGGTGGCATCGACGTGCCCGATCGTTCGACACCGGCGGATCGGCGACGCCTTGCGGCGACGGCGCAGGTCATCTTCCAGGATCCGTTCTCGTCACTCAATCCAAGGATGCGGGTCCGCAACATCGTCGCCGAACCACTGATCGCGTCGGGCCGCGCCAGCGCGCACGAGGCACGCCAGAAAGCGGCCGAGCTTCTGGTTCGCGTCGGCCTGCCGACCGCGTTGCACGGCAAGTTTCCGCACCAATTCAGCGGCGGCCAGCGTCAACGCATCGCGATCGCGCGCGCCCTGGTGTTGGACCCGCAGGTACTGCTCTGCGACGAACCGACGAGCGCACTCGACGTCTCGATACAGGCGCAGATACTCAATCTCATCAAGGACCTTCAGGAAGCCAACGGACTGACCCTCGTCTTTGTCAGCCACGATCTGCCGGTCG
Organism: uncultured Oceaniradius sp.; assembly: GCA_964606055.1. Classification (GTDB taxonomy): domain Bacteria; phylum Pseudomonadota; class Alphaproteobacteria; order Rhizobiales; family Rhizobiaceae; genus Roseitalea. The sequence continues at coordinate 15,082 of CAZSFA010000003.1, forward strand.
TGCGTCAAATGTGCGACCGCATCGGCGTCATGCACCTGGGGCGAATGGTCGAAATCGCACACACCGAGGCTCTGTTCGACATGCCACAAGACCCATACACGCGACGGCTCCTGTCGCTGATGCCAAGTTTCGATCCCGGCTCCTTGATTGAAGGTGCCCGACCATGATGGTCCGTGCTCCGATCCCGCCGCTCATTGCCGACGAAGACATCAAGGCGCACCTGTCATGGCAGGACATCGTGGCCAGCACCCGCCGGGCCTTTGTCTCGGCGGCGCAAGGTGGCGGTGAGAACTTCGCGATCGTCCGCGGCCACGGGCGCCCGGCCAACACGGCCGTCAACATCAAGTCCGGGCTTGACCACGACACGGGCCTGGTTTGCGTCAAGATCGGCACCTTGTGGCCAGGCAACCCACAAAGGGGCCTGCCCGCGCACGGGTCGACGATCATCGCACTCGACCCCGACACCGGCCATGCGCGCGCGGTGATCGAGGGCACATACCTCAATGCGATCCGGACGGCGGCCGCCGCATCGGTCGCGGTGGAAGCGTTGGCCAGTCCAGGCGCAAAGCGCCTTGCGATTGTCGGAGCGGGCGGGCTGGCGGGCGCCGTCGCAAGGGCACTTCTTGGCGATCGTCACGGATCACAGGCGCTGATCTGGTCACGGAACGCCGAGCGGTCGGATGGGTTGGCCGATGCGCTGCGTCGCGATGGCCTTGATGCCGACGCTTCGACGCTCGACGTGGCCTTGTCGGAAGCGGAGATCGTTGTGACATGCACGGCATCGCGCGTGCCGTTGTTTTCGCCGGAGATGTTGCGCGATGGCGCACTCATCGTTGCCATGGGCGCAGACGCTGCCGGCAAACAGGAACTGCCGCCATCGCTGCACGATCATGCGCAGTTGGTCACCGACTCGGTGTCACAGTCGACGCGGATCGGCGAGTTTCAACACGTGCCCGATGGCCGTCGGCACCAGATTCTTGCGCTCGGCGATGTCATCCGAAATCCACAACTGCTCGACGACGCCGGTGCCCTGACGATCTTCGACAGTTCCGGCATCGCGCTCCAGGATGTCGAGATCACCAAGCAGTTGATGACCGCGATGGACCTCTGACGCGCCGCCACACCCGCCATTGGCGTCCCTACGCCGGTCACATGCGGCCATCGGCAACGGGCCCGACCGGCGGAACGGCGTCGAGCAGTCTGCGCGTGTAGGGGTGGCCGGGCGCCGCGAACAGATCGGCACAGTCGCCACGCTCAACAACGCGCCCGTCCTTCATCACCAGCGCGCGATCGGCGAGCGCTTCGATCACGCCCATGTCGTGGCTGACGAACAGGCAGGAAAACCCAAGTCGTGACCGCAGGTCGGACAGCAGCGTCAGCACTTCCTTTTGTACCGTCAGATCAAGAGCCGAGACAGGCTCGTCGGCAACGACGAAACGCGGATGGGTGACCAGCGCGCGCGCAATGCACACCCGCTGGCGCTGCCCGCCGGACAGCTCGTGCGGCAGCCGCGCGCCGTAGGTGTCGAGCGGCAGTTGCACGCCGTCGAGTATCTCACGCAGCCGTCGCTCGCCTTCTGACCCCTTGGGGCCGAACCGTCGCAGCCCGGCCGATACGATCCGCGCGACACTCATCCGCGGGTCGAGGCTGGCATAGGGGTCCTGAAAGACGATCTGCATGCGTCGCCGGAAATCGGCCGGTCGCGGGCCGCCATCAAGGCGGACCTGCCCCGCGCTCATCGGAGCCAATCCGACCAGCGCGCGTCCCAGTGTCGTCTTGCCGGAACCGCTCTCTCCCACAAGGCCGACGATCTCGCCCTCGCGTACATCAATGTCGACATCGTCGACCGCGACCACGGGCGCCGGACGCGACCAGGGAAGCGTGCGCCGGCCGTCGAACACCACCCTCACCCCGTTGGCTTCGACCACGGGCGGCGTGGCGGGTCCGCGTCCCTTGCGCGGCATCGGCAAGGCATCGACCAGTCGCTTTGTGTAGGGATCGCGCGGGGCGGACAGAATCTGTCCGGTCGCGCCGGTCTCGACGCTGCGCCCCGATCGGAGGATCACCGCGCGGGTCGTGTGTTGCGCCACCAGCGGCAGGTCATGGCTCACCAGGACCAGCGCGGTGCCCTCTTCCTCGACCAGCCGCGACATCAGGTCCATGACCTCTTTCTGGATCACGGCATCGAGCGCCGTCGTTGGCTCATCTGCGATCAGCAAGGCCGGCCGCATCATCAGCACCGAAGCCAGCATGATCCGCTGCCGCATGCCGCCTGAAAACTCGTGCGGATGCCGGCTCAGCGCGCCGGCGGGATCACGCAATTGCACGCGCTCGAGCATCTGACGGGCGGCCCGTTCGGCTGTCGCACGCGACAGGCCCTGCTGATGTATGGGGCCCTCGGTCATCTGCCTTCCGATGGTGAGCGAGGGGTTGAGCGAGGTCATCGGCTCCTGAAAGACCATGCCGATGCGCGATCCGCGCACAGCGCGCATATCGCTCGCGCCAAGGCCCAGCAGATCGACACCGTCGAACATGATCCGCCCGCCGACGACACGCGCGCCGGGCGGCAACAGGTTCAGGATCGCGCGCCCGATCATCGTCTTGCCGGAGCCGCTCTCCCCGATCAGGCCGAGGCGCCCTCGGGCCGGCACGGAAAACGACACCTCATCCACCACCCTCCGCTCGCCGCCGGGCGTATCGAACGCAACGCTGAGGCCCTCGACGGAGAGAAGCGTCATGGCCGCGCATCCAGTCCACGCATGCGCGGATCAAGCCTGTCGCGCAATGCGTCGCCGAAGATGTTGATGCCCAACAGGGCGATGGAGATCGCCAGCCCGGGAAACAGAGCAAGCCAGGGCGCAACGACGAAATCGCCGCGTGCCTCGGCGAGCATGTTGCCCCATGTCGGCGCGGGCGGCGGTATGCCAAGGCCGAGAAAGCTCAGCGCGCTTTCGGCGAGAAGCGCCGAGCCGAACAGTGCCGTGCCCATCACGATGAGCGGCGCCATGCAGTTGGGCAGAACATGGCGGAACAAGGTGTACAAGGCCGGATCGCCGACCGCGCGCGACGCTTCGACGAACTCGCGCTCTCGCACCGACAGCACCGTGCCGCGGACCAGCCGGAGCACCGATGGAGCGTATGACAGACCAAGCGCGATGATGACGCCGAGCTGCGATGGCCCCGCCACGGCCATGACGGCCAGTGCCAGAAGAAGGCCGGGAAAGGCCAGAAGCGCGTCGGTCAGCAGCATGACCAAGCGGTCGGCCCAGCCGCCGAAATAGCCGGACAGTCCGCCGACGATGGTGCCGATCGAGACAGCCAGAACGACCGTCGCAAAGGCCACGGTGACCGATGCGCGGGCACCGGCCAGAATGCGCGACAGCACATCACGTCCCCATTGGTCGGTCCCCATCGGATGGGCCAGCGACGGTGCCTCGAAGCGCTTGAGAAAACTCGGTTCGACCGGATCGTAGGGCACCCATATGTAGCCCATCAGGGCGGCCAGAAGCACCACCGCCAACAACGCAGCGCCTATGGTGCCGTTGACCTGGCGCAGGAACCAGGGCCTGCGCTGCCTGGCCCGGTCGCGCGTTTGGGTGGCGACGGCGCGGCTCACAACCGCACCCTTGGATCAAGATAGGCATAAGCCAGATCGACCAACAGGTTGACGCAAACATAGATGAACGCGATCAGCAGCAGGCAGCCCTGCAGGACCGGGTAGTCGCGGGCATAGATCGCCTCGACCAGAAGCCGACCGATGCCGGGGATGGAGAACACCGTTTCGGTCACCGAGGCACCGCCAAGCAGCCCGCCCAGGATCAGCCCGATGACCGTGACCGACGGCCCCAGCGCATTGCGGGCCACATGCCGAGTCAGAACCAGCGATTCCGGCAATCCCTTGGCTCGGGCGTGGGTGACGTAGTCCAGCCGCAGGACCTCCAGCGTCTGGGCGCGCATCATCCGCGCGACCACGGCCATTTCGACCAGGGCGAGCGTCGCCACCGGCATGATCAGGTAGCGCAGTCCGCCGACGAAATCGTCCGCTATCGTGACGAAGCCGATGGCGGGTAGCCAGCCCAGCGTGATCGCGAACAGCCAGATCATCATCAGCCCCAGCCAGAAGCTGGGCAACGAAAGGAACAGGATCGACACGCCGATGATCGCCGCATCCGCCAGCGTGTCCTGCTTCCAGGCCGCTATCAGGCCGGCGGGAATCGCAAGGATGACCGCGACGCCGATGGCCAGCGCCGTGATGGTGGCAGTGACACCGAGCCGGTCCCACAACGCTTCCGCAACCGGTTGGCCCGTCCGGATCGATGTGCCCAGATCTCCGGTGACGACGTTGCCCAGCCAGATGGCGTATTGCACCGGCAAGGGGCGGTCGAGCCCCAGTTCAGTGCGCATCGCCGCAATGGCCGCGTCGCTGTCGAGATCATTGAGCATGATCTCGGCGGGATCGCCCGGAATGGCCCGGATCAGTGCAAAGACGATGATGGAAACGACCAGAAGGGTCGGCACCATCATCGCCGTGCGCCGCGCGACATGCGCCCACATTGTTGAAGTATCCGGGTCTTGCCGCGCGCTGTGCCGCCCCTACTCGCCGACGGAGGTCTGCCAGAAGCGCAGCCGACCGCCCGGCCAAAGTTCGAAACCCTCAACGCGGTCAGAAAGGGCGACGGCCGTCGGTTGGCTGTAGAGCCCGATCGCCGGAACCTGTTCCAGGAACATGGTCATCAGATCGTCGGAGATCGCCGTGCGCGCCTCGACATCGGTCTCGGTCATCAGCATGCCGATCTTGTCCAGCGCCTCGGCGTCGGCCCAGACCTTACGCTGCTGCTCGCCGGAGAACATGTCCCAGCTCAATGCCGGGTCGAGCCGCGCCGAAAAGCCAAATGACATCACGTCATACTCGCCCGAGCGATACAGATCGAGTTGGGTGCCCCATTCGAGCACCTCGATCTCAGTCTCGATGCCGGCCTGCTTCCACATCGCCTGGGCGACCACCGCCTGGTCGAACATCGTGGCCGAGCGGCGCGAGGTGATCAATCGAATGGGCGTACCGTCATAGCCGGCCTCTTCGAGGAGGGCCTTGGCCGCTTCGATGTCATAGCCGTATGTGCGGTCCTGCGCGCCGGTGAAGAAGCTGCTGATCGGCGGAATGGGCGAAGCGTTGTGGCCTTCGTAGCCCATGAGCGTCGCCAGTTGGTCCATGTCCAGCGATCTGGCCATGGCCTGGCGCAGGGCCGGGTTTGCCATGCGCTCGGAATGGCGCGAGATCAGGAACGTGCCCCAGGCGGGCGTCGGTTCGATCAGGACTTCAAAACCGGCATCGCGCATCTCTTCGGCGTCCGATGTCGAGATGTCCATCAGATCGACCTCGCCTGCCCTCATCGCCGCCTTTGCTGAAGCGGCATCGGGCACCACCGTGATCAGGATGCGGTCGACCATCGGCGTCTTGTCGCCTGTCATCCCGTCTCGGGGGCCATCGTCGGCCACATAATCGGCGAACCGCTCAAGGATGATCCGCTCGCCCGGCCGCCATTCGGTCAGCCGGAACGGCCCGGTCCCGATCGGCCCCTGCCATCCGTCCGCCCACGCGTCGGGGTGCTGGACGGCCGATGCGCCGCAGTCGAACCGCGCCATGTCCTTGAGAAACAGCGGCGACGGCTCGGAAATGGTGAAGACGACGGTTGCCGGGTCGGGAGCTTCGACGCTGGTGACGGCAAGACGCCCCGACCCGTCAAAGCGATCGCGGCAACGCCAGCTTGTCTCTTCCTGCATGAGGCGGTTCCAGGAAGCGACGACATGCTCGGCGACCATGGTCTCGCCATTGTGGAACAGCACACCCTGGCGCAGCGGGAACGTGTAGGTCAGACCGTCCTGGGACACCTCGATGTCGGTGGCGAGAACCGGGCCGATCGAAAGGTCGTCCCTGTACCCGACAAGACCCTCGACGACGTTCAGATGCACCGTGTCGGTGAAGCCCGACCTGTCAACGCCGGGATTGTCGGATGTCATGTCGCTGGTGCTGGCAACGCGCAGCGTCGTTTCGGCCGTGGCAATGCCCGGCAAGACGACCAGCGCCGAGGTCGCAAGTGCGGCGGCTAGGACATGCTTCATGTGAGTTCTCCCTGACTTGATGGTGGCGGGCTGCACGTCTTGCAGGCCCGGATGCTATTGCGCGGCGACCTGCACTGCGGCGGTGTCGAGCAGATGCGTCGCCCAAACGGTCTGGTCGTCCCATGGTGCGGGGCGGATGTGCAGCGCGCCTGCGCCCGCGTCGAAGATGACGCTGGCAACGGTGCTGCTCAGATGCCCCGAACGCGACCGCACAGGTGGCCTGCAAACGGCGAATGGATGGCCGAAGTCATCGGCGAGCGCCCGTTCGAAGGTGGCGCGCGTGACGTTGGGCGCGTCAGCGGCCAGATGCTGCATGACGCGCCGGTCCCGATAGAGCGTGCAGGGCGTGCGCCCGTTCAGCGCGCCATCACGCAGCCGCACCCGCGCTTCGGGCGCGTTGAAGTGATTGGCATGGGCAAACAGGCCGTCGGCCCGGGGATAGAGCACGAAAACATCATCCGGCGTCGTCTCGAAATTGATCGCGACATCGCCACCGGCATGGGAGAGCGTCATGTTGTTCGAAACGGCCCTTGGCGCGGCCGTGATGGCGCCCATCGCTTCGGCGAAGGTGCGTGCCATGAGCACCCGGCGGCGGATCATTGACAGCGGCATTCCCGTGCGGCCGGCGTCCTGATCGCATTCCAGATTGTTGGCGGTGATCGCGATCCCGGCCGAGTTGAGCCCCGAGCGAGCCAGCCCGCCCGCTTCAACGAACGACAGTACGCTGTGGCCTGTCTCGTCGGTCAGGTGAAGAACCACGGAAGAATCGATGCAGGCGGCGTTGAAGTCCCAGTTCTGGGCGTGGAGCAAGCGGCCATCGGCGGTTGCCGCGGCCAGGGCGAGACCCGATGTGCAGCCGCCCTCCAGCGCGCCGGCGCCCGGCGTCCTGCCGTTGAAGATTTCCGAGCGGGCGTTGATCACGATGACGGTCTCGACATCGATCCCCGCCCCTTCGGCGATCGCATCGATCTCGGTCATGCAGTCGGCGTCGGTGGCCTCGATCGATGGCCGGAACTGGGAGGCCAACCGGCGGACCTCGGACCAGTCAAAACCGCGACGGCCCATGGCCTCGCGGTAGATTTCCCGACCAGCGGCGATCCGCTCGGCGGCTGCGCGGCCATAGGCAAGGCCACGCTCACGCGGCGAACCTTCGATACGGATCAGGGGAAACGGGTCAGGCATGGCCATCAAGATTGCGCTGGATGCGTATCCTAGTCAATCTCTGTTTTGGGTCGAAGTGAGGCAACCGCCATGCAGCGCGGGGCTCTACAAACCACCGGCCGGATTGCTATGAGGGAGCCATGACCGCCGCCTACAGCGATCTTCACCGCCGACTGGCCGGACGCATCGTCGAGATCGCCCGCATGAGAGGCCTGTCCGAAGGAACGCACATCGCAGCCGCGCCTCTGGCGGACGAGTTGGGGGTGTCGCGCACGCCGGTCGTGCGGGCGTTGAGCCTTCTGGCGGAGGCTGGCGCGGTGCGCCGCGATGAAAATCGCGGCGCCTTTCTTGCCGATATCGGCGCCTATGATCCGCAGGAGTTGGGCTCGTCCGAGGATGCCCTCTACTGGCGGGTGGCCAATGACAGGCTCGACGGCCATATCGAGACACAGTTCGATGCTGCCGGGTTCGGGCGCCGCTACGCGGCGAGCCGTGCGCTCAGCCAAAGGGTGCTGTCCCGTTTCGTCGCCGAGGGTGTTCTGGAACGCCGGCCGGGCGGCGGCTACAGGTTCGCGCCGCTGATCAGTGGGCGCGCGGCGACGGCGGCCAGCGTACGCTTTCGCCTGGCCACCGAACCGGCAGCGTTCGACGAGCCGGGTTTCCTTGCTCCGCCCGATGCCGTTGCGCAGATTCGCGCCGAACAGGAGATGCTGCTGCATGGCCGCGAGACGCCGGGCCAGTCGGTCGCCAACTTCGAGCGCAATGCCCATTTCCACGAGGCGATCGCTGACTGGTCGGGCAATCCGTTCCTTCTTGATGTGGCGCGACGGCACACGGCACTGCGGCGCCTGCGCCAATACCGCATCTTCGTCGAACCGGCACGGATCGCGGAGTCGGCGCGCGAGCATCTTGGCGTGCTTGCGGCGATAGAAGCCGGCGACCTTGTCACCGCGCGCGCTCGACTGGCCCAACACATCCATGACCTGCCATCGGCGCGCGCGGCGCTGGCAGCCGACGAACAGGATCGGAAGAACCCGTGATGCCGGCCGACCTTTGCGACGGGGCCATTCCGCTGGTGACGCTGCGTCACGGGTTGCATGCAGCGCCGGAGGTCTCCCGCAAGGAGCACAACACGGCTGCGATCATCGCCGCCCAGATGACCGCCGCCGGCGCCGATGACGTAGTGTGCGGGCTGGGCGGAAACGGGGTTGCGGCGATCATCGCGGGCGCCGAGCCGGGGCCGACGATCTGCCTGCGCGCCGAACTCGACGCGTTGCCGATCTCCCAGTCGCCGGGCATGTCACCGCGATCGCGCGTTGAAGGCGTTGCGCATCTGTGCGGCCATGACGGGCACATGACGATGCTGGTCGGCGCCGTGCGCGCGCTATCGGTGGATCGTCCGCGACGCGGGCGCGTCATTGCCCTGTTCCAGCCGGCGGAGGAAGACGGCTCAGGCGCCGTCGCGGTCGCCGCCGACGATCGTTTCAAGGCGCTCGACGTGGACATGGCCTTTGCCCTGCACAACATGCCGGGGCTGCCGCTGGGCGCGCTGGCCGTCGCCGCCGGCCCGACCACCTGCGCGTCACGCGGTATGCGCCTGCGGTTGCAGGGCCGGACCGCTCACGCCGCCGAGCCCGAACGCGCCATATCGCCGGCGCGCGCGCTGAGCGCCCTGATGCCGGCGCTCGACGGGCTGCGCCGGGGCGCCGGGCCCGAGGAACCCGGCTTTGCCATGGTGACGGTCACCCATGTCAGCATGGGCACGGCGGCGTTCGGCATCACGCCCGGCGATGGCGTACTTTTGGCGACGCTTCGTACACGGGACGACGACGCGATGGTCGAACTGGTCGGGCAGGTCGAAGGCCTTGTCGCCGACCACGCCGGCTACATCCCGCACACGATCGAGTGGGAGGACGTGTTTGCGGCGATGCACTCCACAACCGCCGCCGTCAGCGTCCTGTCGCGGGCTGCCGCCGAAATGGGCCTGCCGCGCATCGATGGCCTGCTGCCGATACGCGGGTCGGAAGACTTTGGCGGTCTTGGCGTTCCGGAACGGGCACTGGCGTTCCTGGGATCGGGCGATGGTCCGCCGCTGCACGCGCCCGACTATGCATTCCCCGATGCGCTCATTCCTGTCGGGGCCCGGCTTCTGGAGAGAGCAGCGCGCCTGGCACTCGGAGACGAACCGACGGACGGTTAGCCCCGCCCTGCCCAAGCTGGCGGCATGGCGTCGGCGATCCCGCAACGGCTGGGAACATGCAGGTGACGCCGAGCCAGCCGCATGGCGATCTGAGAAGGTGTCGCGCCCAGTTCGCGCCCGAAAGGCTCGGGC
>CAZSFA010000003.1:24794-49273 GCA_964606055.1 uncultured Oceaniradius sp.
GCCGCCCATTCCGATCACCTTGGCCAGCGCCGAGGTCGCTGCGACAAGCGCGAGCGCCGACCATGAAGGCCAGTCCGTGCACGCCGTTGCATTTGCCGATCGGTGCCGTTTGGCTCAGTTTCGACCCGCGATTACTTGCCGGAAAGCATTGCTTGGGTCGCCATAAAGCTGATAGCATTACTCCACAAATGGATGCGTCGCACAATGCGGCCGCATCGGGCACCAAACGGAGCAAGACAACGCATGCTGGAGTTCAACGGTGTCTCTGTCGCGGTCGGCGGGAAAACGGTCGTCGAAGGTGTGGATTTGGCGATTTGCGCCGGCGAGTTGCACGTGCTGATGGGGCCGAATGGTTCCGGCAAGTCCAGCCTTCTTGCCGCCGCGATGGGACTTGCGCCCTATCAAGTGACCGGCGGCGACATCCGGTTCGACGGCCAGTCGATCCTCAGTCTTGGGACCGACGAACGCGCCCGGCTCGGGATGGGGCTGGCATTCCAGCGGCCACCGGCCTTGCAGGGCGTCAGCTATGGCGCGTTTGCCAAGGCAATCGGAGCCGAGGACGCCCTGGGACGCGAGGCCGAGGCGCTCGATCTTGCCGCGTTTGGCGACCGCGAACTCAATGTCGGGTTTTCCGGCGGCGAGACCAAGCGTTCCGAGGTGCTCAAACTGATCCTTCAGCGTCCGCGCATGCTCATGTTCGACGAGCCCGAAAGCGGGGTCGATCTCGAGCACGTCGCCGTCGTGGGTCGCGCCGTGCAGGGCGCGGTGTCGGGAAGCGATGCCGACGGGCACCGGCGCGCCGGCTTGGTGATCACCCATACCGGGCTCATTCTCGATCACGTCGATACGGCGAAGGGGCACATCATGTCCCAAGGGCGGATCGTGCATTCGGGCGACGCGCGCACCCTGTTCAAACACATCCAGACCCATGGCTACCGCGCCCCGGCGGCATGACGATCCGCCGCGAAGAAAGGACCAACCAATGACCGAGGGAACCGCGGACGCCTTCCGCCTGAGCAACGAAGAGCGCACCATCCTGCATGATGTCGGCTATGACGATGAAAGCCGCAGGGCGGCCACATCGGTGCTGATCGACCGGCAGATGCGCATCACGCGTTCTGCCGATGACAGTGTGGTGGTCATGCCGCTGGCCGAAGCGCTCAAGACCTATGACTTCGTTCAGGATCTGATGTTCGGCCTGGTTTCGCCCGACGAGAACGAGGATCTGACCGAGATCTCGGCGCATATGGACGACCCGCTCGGCCATTTCACCTGGGTCAAGCCGGGCGCCAAGGTCTCGCTTCCAGTGCAGAGCTTCACGCTGCTCGAGTTGCCCCAGGGCCGCCAGTTCACCCATGACGTGACATTGATCGACGAAGGCGCACAGGTCGAGATGGTCTCGGGCGCGGCGGTTCCGCCCAATGTGCACGCGGGGCGGCACATCTGCCTGTCGGAAACCTATCTGCGGCCCGGCGCGCAGTCGCGCTCAGTCTCGATCGAGCACTGGGGCGCCAACATGGAAGTGCGCAGCTACAGCTACGCCAGACTGGACGCCGGCGCGCACAGCGCCTCGACCGCCGTAAGCCTGGCGTCAATACGCGATCACCAGGCGTTTTCGCGCAGCGTTATGGGCGAGAACTCCCACTGCGTGGCGCAATCGATCGTGTTTGCGCCGGACGGCTGCTCCAAGCTGATCGACGACCAGATCACGCTGGCGGCTGCCGGTGCGCGCTCGGAGAGCATGACGCGCATGGTGACGGCCGGCGGCACGATCACAAACAATGCGTTGCTGATCGGCGATGCGGCCGACACGTCGGGCTTTCTGGGCTGTGACGGGCTCAAGCTGACCGACCATGGCGAAATCCTGGCCATCCCTGCCCTGCGCGCCCGTGCCGAAGGGGCTCAGTTGAGCCATGAAGCGTCGGTCGGCATGGTGAGCGCGGAGAAGCTTGCCTACCTGATGGCTTCGGGCCTTGACGAGGACACCGCCCGCGATCTGATCGTTCAGGGGTTCTTGTCGCTCGAAAGCGAGCACATCCCGCCGACGGTGCGCGCCCGCGTGACCGAGATGATCGCCGAGGCCAAGTCCGGCGGCATGTAGGCTTCAACAGAACCGGTGAGCGGTCCTGACGACCGCTCGTACCGCCGACGATGCATGTCGGCGGCTTTCTCGTTGCGTTGTGGACTTTTCTTGGCCGGCTGTCTCAGACGCCGCCCATGCAGACATACTTGATCTCCAGATAGTCATCGAGGCCGTATTTGGAGCCCTCGCGGCCCTGCCCGGACTGCTTGACGCCGCCGAAGGGCGCCATCTCGGTGGAGATGATGCCGGTGTTGACGCCGACAATGCCGTACTCCAGCGCCTCCGCGACCCGCCACACGCGCGACATGTCGCGGGCATAGAAGTAGGACGCAAGGCCAAACTCGGTGTCATTGGCCTGCGCGATGACATCGTCGACATCGTCGAACCGGAACAGCGGCGCAACCGGACCGAACGTCTCCTCGCGGGCGACCTTCATGGCTCCGGTGACGTCGCGCAACACCGTGGGCTCGAAGAACAGCGTGCCGGCATCGGAACGCTTGCCGCCGGTGACGATCCGCGCGCCCTTGCCGACCGCGTCGCCGATGTGGTCCTCGACCTTGGCAATGCCGTTCTCGTCGATCAACGGCCCGACTGAAACACCGGGCGCGAATCCGTCGCCGACCTCAAGGCGTTCGACCTTCGCCGCAAAGGCGTCGGCGAAGGCGTCATACACGTTCGACTGAACATAGATGCGATTGGCGCACACGCAGGTCTGGCCGGCATTGCGGTATTTGGAGGCGATGGCCCCCTCCGCCGCCGCATCGAGATCGGCATCATCGAACACGATGAAAGGCGCATTGCCGCCCAGTTCCATGCTCATCCGCAGGATGTTGGCCGCGCCCTGCCGCATCAGGATACGCCCGACCTCGGTCGAGCCGGTGAAGCTGATCTTGCGCAGCTTGTCGTTGTCGCACATCTGCCGGCCGACCGCCGCGGCGTCGGTGCCGGTGATCAGGTTGAACAGGCCGGCGGGCAGGCCGGCGCGATCACACAGCACCGCGAGCGCGATCGCCGACAACGGTGTCTGCGCCGCCGGCTTGGAGACCACGGCGCAACCGGCAGCGAGCGCCGGCGCCATCTTGCGCGCGAGCATCGCATTGGGAAAGTTCCACGGGGTGATCGTGCCGACAACGCCAACGGGTTGTTTGAGAACGACAATCCGCTTGTCGGGCTGGTGGCCGGGCACGATGTCGCCATAGACGCGCTTGGCCTCTTCGGCGAACCACTCCACATAGGAAGCCCCATAGTCGATCTCGCCGCGCGCCTCGGCCAGCGGTTTGCCCATCTCCATGGTCAGGATCGTTGCCAGATCATCGGCGTTGGCCATCATCAGATCGTAGAGCGCCCGCAGGATGGTCGATCGCTCCTTGGCGGTCTTGCCGGCCCATTCGGGCTGCGCGGCGTGCGCGGCATCGATCGCCTGCCGCGTCGCGTCCGCCGCCAGATCAGGCAGCGTCGCGATCGTGTCTCCATTGGACGGGTTGGTGACGGCGAAGGTTGCACCATCGGGAGCGGCCGTCACCCATTGGCCGTTGATGTAGCTCCCGGCCGACAGGAGCGACGGATCGGAAAGCTTGGACAGGAGGGTTTCGGAAATGGTCATTCAGGCTTTCCTTGCGGCGCGAATGGAGGCTTCGAGAATGTCGAGCGCTTCGGAGAAAACGGCGTCCTGGATGGTAATCGGCGCGAGAAAACGGATCACGTTGCCGCGCACGCCGCAGGTCAGGAGGATCAGGCCGCGCTCCAGCGCTTGAACACGGACACGGTTTGCGAAGTCGGGGTCCGGCATGCCATCGGTCGCATTGTCGAACTCGACGGCGTTCATGAACCCCGGCCCCCGAATGTCGACGATTTCGGGGACATCATCACGCAGGCTCTCTAGACGCTGTTTGAGGCGGTTGCCAAGCTGGTTGGCCCGTTCGCAAAGCTCCTCCTGCTCGATCACATCGAGGACCGCGTGGGCGGCCGCGATGCCGATCGGGTTGCCGCCATACGTGCCGCCGATCCCGCCCGGCATCGGCGCGTCCATGATATCGGCCTTGCCGGTCACGGCGGCCAGCGGGAAACCGCCGGCCAGGCTCTTGGCCATGGTGACGAGATCCGGCTCGATGTCGTAGTGATCGGCGGCCAGGAGCTTGCCCGTCCTTGCAAAGCCGGTCTGCACTTCGTCGAGAATCAAGAGGATGCCGTGTTCGTCGCAGATGCGCCGCAGGCCCTGCATGAAGCTCTTGGGAACCTGATAGAAGCCACCCTCGCCCTGCACCGGCTCGACGGCGATCGCAGCGACGCGCCTGGGGTCGACATCGGCCTTGAACAGTTGCTCGAGCGCCCGGAAGGCATCGGCCTCGGTCACGCCATGCAGGTCGATCGGGAACGGCGCGTGGAACACATCGGCCGGCATCGAACCAAAGCCGAGCTTGTATGGCGCGACCTTGCCGGTCAGCGCCATGCCCATGAACGTTCTGCCGTGAAAGCCGCCCGAAAACGCGATCAGGGCGTTTCGCCCGGTGGCGGCGCGGGCGATCTTGACCGCGTTTTCGCAGGCTTCGGCGCCCGTGGTGACGAAGACCGTCTTTTTGGGACTGGGACCGGGCACGATCGCGTTGAGCCGCTCGGCCAGGCCGACATAGTTTTCATAGGGCACGACCTGATGGCAGGTGTGCGTGAAGCGGTCGAGCTGGGCACGCACCGCCTCCATCACCTTGGGATGGCGATGTCCGGTGTTCAGAACGGCGATCCCGGACGCAAAATCGATAAAGCGATTGCCCTCGGCATCCCAGATTTCCGCGTTCTCGGCCTTTTCGGCGTAGACGTCGGTCACAACGCCAACGCCGCGCGCAATGGCATCGGTCCGGCGGGCCTCGATTTCCGCATTCAGCATGACAGTTTCCTTGAAGGATCAGAGAAGGACTTCGATTTCGGTGAACGGCGACCCGCATCGCCGTGGCGAATCTGTGAGGTGCGCGGCCCGCCATTCCGGCAGTCCGGGGCGTGTGTCAAGCACCGCAACAGCCGCTGGAGCCGCCGGCACGAGACCGGCGGCTCCAGCGGCGCATTCGCTGCGCTCAGATTACTTTCGAAGGGCCCGCCAGCACAGTGGCAAAACAGCCGCGGCCAGCCCCAGCTTAAAGACCTCGGCGAAGGCGAACGGGTAGAGGCCGTACTGAAGAACAGGCTGGTCCCAGCCGATCAGCGAACCAAGCCAGGCCAGGCCGAAGGCGTAGTTGACGGCCAAGGCAGCCAAGGCTGCGACAAGCGTGGTCGCAACGCGACGGTCCATGCCGCGTTCCGCAAGCCAGCCGGCAACGAAGGCGGCCGCGACGAAGCCGAGCAAGAAGCCGCCCGTCGGACCCATCATGTAGGCCAGACCGATGCCCTTTTCCGGCGTTCCGGCAAAGACCGGAAGGCCCATGGCGCCCTGCGCCAGATACAGAAGGACCGTCGCGGCCCCAAGACGCGATCCGAGCGCAAAGCCCACAAAGAGCACCACGAAGGTCTGCATCGTCATCGGCACGGGAAAGAAAGGGATTTGCACCTTCGCCGATGCCCACAGAAGCAGCGATCCGATGATCGCATAGGCCAGATTGCGCGTGGTCGTGTTGACGCCGTCAAAGGCGGAAGCGCCAAGTGTCGGGGCGTTCGATGTCATTGAGAACATGGTGATCTCCTGTTCGGGTCAGGCAAGCGCCTGGCGGATCGCATTGAGCGTTTCGGTGCGCTCCTTGCGGGCGGCCAGCGCGGTCTGCATGTCGACCTTGATGAAACGGGTGGGTGTGTTGGGCTGCAACTGGCCGATCAGGTCCATGTCGGCCGAGATGACGGTGCCGATCATGAAATAGCCCCCGCCGGACACCGCGTCGCGGTGCAGGACAATCGGCTCGGTACCGCTGGGCACCTGAACCGAACCGTAGGGATAGCAGGCGTCAGTGATGTTGGAAGGATCGGACCCTGCACCGAACGGCTGTTCGCGCTCGACGAACTCCATCACCCGACCACCCTGGAAGCGGTAGCCCATCCGGTCGGCCTCGTTGGCGACCTTCCAGGTGTCTTCAAAGAAGCCCTTCTGCGCCGCATCGGTGATGCGATGCCAGTAGAGGCCGGGCAGCACGCGCAGTTCGGCCGGCTTGCCGGGCATGCGCCGCAGTTCATCGGGCACGGTCTTGCCGGCGGCCGTGCCGGAGGCCGTGCCAATGGGCAGGCTGTCACCGGGCGCGATTCCGCGTCCCTCGATGCCGCCGAGCGCGCCGATCGCATAGGTCGAGCGGCTGCCCAGCGCGGGCGGGGTGTCAATGCCGCCGGCGATCGCGATATAGGCGCGCGCGCCGTTCTTGAGGAAGTCAAACGACAGCACCTGACCCGCCTTGACGGCGATGCCCGTCCATGTCGGCTGGACCTTGCCATCGAGTTTGGGCGGCAGTTCGGCGCCGGTGACAGCGACGACCGTGTCTTCGGTGAACTCCAGTTCCGGGCCGACGAACACCGCCTCAAGGCCCGCTGCGCCCTCATCGTTGCCGACGAGCAGATTGGCCGCGCGCAACGCCAGACGGTCCATCGCGCCGCCCATCGGAATGCCCAGATGATAGTAGCCGGGCCGACCAAGGTCCTGAATGGTGGTGGCGATGCCCGCGGAGATGACGTTAACCGGCATTGAGCGCCTCCATCAGCTTGGCATTGGTGCCGTCGATATCGGCGTTGAAGTCGTCGAGCGAGAAGGTGACGTCGGCCATGCGCGGCATGAAGGTGCCGGCTTCGACCGCAGCAACGTCCGCATCGTACTCCTCGCGGCCGATCGGCTTCCATTTGACGATGTCGCCGGGTTTGAAGAAGACCATGAAGTCCTTGAGGTAGGAGACGGTCTGCTCGGGGTCGAAGATCGGCATCGGCGTGATGCCGAACATCTGGTACCCGCCCGCCCCGCGCACCGACTAGATGCACGAGACGCAGCCGCCATAGCCGACTGTCAGTTTGGGCGTGTCGGTGCGTGGGCGCAGGTATTTGGGCACCTGGATCTGCCGGTCGCGGTCGACCATCTGGTAGAGGAACGGCAGGCCCGAGACGAAACCGACCATCGAAACGAACCAGGGTGCGCCCGAATGCGCCTTGATGAATGCATCGACGTCGCCATAGCCGTTGACACGCGCGGCGTACTCGATGTCGGTCGCTTCGGGATCCTGATGGCGTTCGCGGAAGCGCATCAGGGTCTCGTGCGTCCACGGGTCCCGATAGAAGACCGGGATCTCGATGATCCGCGTGTCGAGCCTTGCCTCCGCGTCGTCGGCGGTCTGCTCGAGCTTTTTCAGCTCGGCCAGCATGTCATCGGGATGTATCTGGTCAGGATCGAACTTGATCTGGAACGAGGCATTGGCGGGACAGATCTCGGTCACGCCCTTGATGTTTGCGTCCCGAACCGCGTTGGTCATGGACAGCGTCGTGAAGAACGCTTCAAGCGACATCGCTTCATCGACTTCGACGAAGACGTGCTCGTCCCCGCCAAATGTGTAACGGCAACTCATCGAGCAGCGCCTCCCTTGGCAACGATTGTGTGTTGGTTTGCTTCCAGCCACGGCTCAAGCCAGCGTGTGTGAACGGCGCTTTCGCGCACGTCCTCATTGGCAAGCAGCGCTTCAAACAGGGGCGCGGTCGTCGGCAACCCATCAAGCGACAGTTCGCCAAGTGCCCGGCTCAGCCGCGCCATGGCGTGGTCGCGGCTTTCGCCCCATACGATCAGCTTGCCGAGCAGGGAATCGTAGAAAGGGGGGATCTGATAGCCGCGATAAAGCATGTGATCGAAACGCACGCCCGGGCCGTCCGGCTCGGTCAGTTCGGCGATCTGACCGGGAAACGGCATGAAACCGTTCGCCGGGTCCTCGGCGTTGATGCGCACCTCGATGGCATGGCCCCGCGCGCGCAACTCGCCTTGGCTGTAGCGCAGCTTTTCGCCGCCGGCGATGCGGATCATGTCGGCGACCAGATCGACGCCGCAGATCATCTCGGTGACCGGGTGTTCGACCTGAATGCGCGTGTTCATCTCGATGAAGTAGTAGGCGCCCGTGGCATCGTCGTAGAGGTACTCGATGGTGCCGGCGCCTGAGTAGCCGACGGACTTGGCGAGCGCGACCGCCGAGGCGCACAATGCGGCGCGCACGTCGGGATCGAGCGCGATCGACGGCGCCTCCTCCCACACCTTCTGGCGACGGCGCTGCAATGAGCATTCGCGCTCGAAACAGTGAACGACATCGGTGCCGTCGCCGAGCACCTGCACCTCGATGTGGCGTGCCCGCTCGATGACCTTTTCGATGTAGATGCCGCCATCGCCGAACGCGGCGAGCGCTTCGGAGGATGCCTGTGGCGCCAGTGATGCGAACTCCTCGGCGTTGTGGGCGATGCGGATGCCGCGCCCTCCGCCACCGGCGGCCGCCTTGATCATCACAGGAAAGCCCAGTTCGGTCGCCAGCGCGCCGGCGGCATCCATGTCGGCGATCACGCCATCGCTGCCCGGCACGGTGGGCACACCGGCCTCATGCGCCTGCCGGCGTGCGGCCGCCTTGTCGCCCATCAGGCGGATCGTGTCGCCCGTAGGCCCCACAAAAGCCATGCCGGCCGCCTTGACCGCATCGGCGAAGTCAGCGTTCTCGGCCAGAAAGCCGTAGCCGGGATGGATGGCGTCAGCGCCGGACGACGTGGCGGCCTCCAGGATCGCCTCGACGTTCAGATAGGATCTTGCCGCTTGGGGCGGCCCGATTTCGACGGCGGTGTCGGCCAGCCGGACGGCCCGGCTGTCGGCATCGGCCGTGCTGTACACCTGAACGGTCCTGATCCCCAGTTCGCGCGCGGCGCGGATGATCCGCACGGCGATCTCGCCACGGTTGGCAATGAGAAGCGTCGTGATCGGCATCGATCAACCAAGCTCCGCCAAGGGTTGGCCGGCCATCACCGCGTCCTCGTTTTCGATCATGAACGATGTGATCGTGCCGCTGGCGTCCGCCTTCACCTCATGGAAGGACTTCATCACTTCGACCAGGCCGATCGTCTCGCCCTCGGCGACCGTGTCGCCCACGCTCTTGAACGGCGGCTGGTCCGGCGCCGGACTGCGGTAGAACGTGCCGGGGATCGGCGAACGGATTTGGTGTTTTGACATCGGGTGTCTCCCTCAAGAACTCGGACTGCGTCAGGCCGCCTTCAACGTCGCCAGCGCGTCATGCACCGCCTCGGCGATGGCGACCGCGCCGGGCGTGTCGGAATGAATGCAGATCGTTTCGGCGCGGACCGGCAGCCGCTCGCCGCCCACCGTGACGACGATGCCGTCGCGCGCCGCACGGACGGCCCGTTCGGCCGCAACGCCGGGATCGACCGCCTTGTGCTCGCGGGTGATCAAAAGGCGGCCGTCATCGGCATAGTCCAGATCGGCGAAGAACTCGGCCTGAAAGGCAAGCCCGCGTTCGCGGAAGACCTCTTCATGGAGCGAGCCGGCGAGCCCGAGAATGGGTACATCGAAGGTCTGGGCCGCATCGGCCACCGCATCGGCGATGTGCCGTTCGCGCGCCGCCATGCCGTAGAGCGCGCCATGGGGCTTGATGTGCGCGAGCGGCATGTCGCACACGCGCAGGAAGCCGACAAGAGCGCCGATCTGGTAGATGATGATGTTGGCCATCTCCTCGCGCTCGATCTTCATCTCGCGGCGACCGAATCCGGGCAGATCAGGCAGGGACACATGCGCGCCGACCCGCACGCCGTGGCGTTTGGCCAGTTCCACGGTCGAGCGCATATGGTTAGGATCGGAACCATGGAAGCCACATGCCACATTGGCCTGGGTGATGAACGGCATGATGCCTTCATCGTCCCCGAGTTTGTACAGGCCGAAGCTCTCGCCCATATCGCAGTTGATATCCACTCTCACGGGTGCGGCTCCAATCAGTCTTTCAGCGAGGCGACGTAGCGCAGGCGGATCTGGTCGGCGACGACCGCCAGAATCAGCAAGGCACCAAGCACCACGGTCTGCAGGTAGGATTCGATGCGGGCGAGGTTCATGCCGTTCTGCACAAGGCCGATGAACAGTGCGCCCAGGACGACGTTTTCCAGCCGGCCGACACCGCCACGCAAACTGACGCCGGCAATCACGCAGGCGGCAATCGACTCAAGCGGCATGGATGCGCCGATGTTGGCTTCGCCCGTATCCAGGCGCGCCGTCAGCAACATGCCGGCAATGGCCGCGAACGTCGCGCACAGAACATAGGTGAAAAAGAGCGTCGCCTTGGTGTTGATGCCGGAAAGCGAAGCGGCCTTCAGATTGCCGCCGACGGCGTAGAAGTAGCGCCCGTAGGGCGTATGATAGAGGAACACGTAGAGCAGCACGATCAACCCGGCGGCAACGAAGACCGGCGCGGGAATCCCAAACAGCGTGCCAAAGCCGAACACATCGCCGAAGGCAACCGGCATGCCGTAGACCGGCACGCCGCCCGTCAGATAGAGCGCGATGCCGAAGCCGACCGAGGCCATGCCCAGCGACATCATGAAGGGCGAGACGTTGAAGAAGGCGACGCCTGCGCCATTGACCACACCGATCAGCGTGCCGGCCGTGATGCCGCCAAGACACCCCAGCAGGATCGCCAGCCAGACCATGTCCGGAGCCATGGCGTAGACCGAGGCCATGGTCATCGCGCCGACGACCGAACTGATCGCAAGGATGGTGCCGACCGAAAGATCGAAACCGCCGGTCAGAAGGGCAAGCATCTGACCCAGCGACACGATCATCAGATAGACCGACTGGCGCAGCACGTTCATCAGGTTGCGGCCGGTCAGGAAGTTGTCCGACATCAGCGTGAACACGACAACGGCGATGACCAGCAGGAACGGCAGGATGCCCAGTCGCACGAACAGGCGCTTGAGCATGTCCGACGCGGTGCGGCGCGGAGCGGATGTGGTGGTGGCGCTGTCCGCCATCACGCCGCCTCCCGCTCGAAGAAATGGGACAAGACGTTCTCCTCCGTCAATTCGCTGGCCGGCAGTTCGGCCTGGATCTCGCCGCGATAGAAAACGTAGGCGCGGTTCGACATGTGCAGGATCTCCGGCAGGTCGGAGGAAATCAGCACCACGGCGACCCCCTGCCCGGCCAGTTCGGCGATGAACTCGTAGATCGATGCGCGGGTGCCGACATCGACGCCCACCGTCGGCTCATCGAAGACGATCAGGTCAAACGGGCGCGTCAGCGAGCGTGCAAGCATCGCCTTTTGCTGGTTGCCGCCCGAGAAGTGGTCGACGGCGCGCTCGACCCGGTTGGGCGACAGGTTCAGGCGGTCGGCAAGGCCGGCGGCCATCCGCCTTTCGCCCGACCGGTTGAGGAAAAGCCCGCTGCGCACGGGATCGGCGTCGAGCGCGGCCAGCGCGATGTTCTCGCGCACCGAGCGCATCATCATCAGGCCTTCGGTGCGGCGGTCGGCGGGCAGGTACAAAAACCCCCGGCGGATGTTGGCGCCGGGCGATGCGCCGCGGATCGATTGGCCCTTGTAGGTGACGCTTCCCGCGCTGGCCGGCTTGACGCCAAAGCATGCCTGCATCGTCTCGGACTTGCCCGAGCCGACCAGCCCGGCAAAGCCGACGATTTCGCCGGCGCGAACCGTGAGCGACACGTCGCGCACCACCTCGTCGCTCGTCGTCAGCGCATCGACGCGCAGAACCTCGTCGCCGGGCGCGAACGTGATCTGCGGAAAGATGGCGCCGACCATCCGCCCGGTCATCAATCGTACGAGTTCATCCTCGGACGTCGTCTTGGCATCGACCGTGTCGATGTAGCGTCCGTCGCGCAGGACCGTGATGCGGTCGCCGATGCGCCGGATTTCGGCCATGCGATGGGTGATGTAGACGATGCCTACACCGCGCGCGGTCAACTCGCCGATGAGCCGGAACAACTGGTCGGTCTCATGGTTGGTCAGCGAGGCGGTCGGCTCGTCAAGGATGAGAACCGACAACTCGTCGCGGAACGCCTTGGCGATCTCGACCATCTGCTGTTCGGCGCGGGTCAGGTGGTCGACGGTCTGGTCGGCCGCGATGTGAAAGCCCAGTTCGTCGAGGATGTCGCCCGCCTCGCGGCGCAGGCGCTTCTTGTCCAAAAGCCCGTAGCGCGCATGCTCGGCGCCCAGAAACAGGTTCTCGGCCACCGTCATCTGCGGGATCAGGGAGAACTCCTGAAACACGGCGGAGATGCCCAGTTCGCGCGCTTCGTGCACCGAGCCGAGATGGGCAGTTTTTCCGCGCACAAGAATGGTGCCCGACGATGGCTGGTTGGCGCCAGCCAGGATCGAGATCAGCGTCGACTTTCCGGCTCCGTTCTCCCCGAACAGGATGTGGACTTCGCCCGGCCTGAGCTCGAAATCGACGCCGTCGAGCGCCCTGACGCCCGGATACTCCTTGCTGATCGCCCGGGTCTGGATGAGTGGGCGCGCATCGTCATCATGCGCGCCCGCGTCGTGATGCAGGGAGGATGCCATCACGGCGTTGCCTCGTTCGTCCGGTTATTCGACGCGGAAGACGGGGCGGAAACCGTCCGGCGCCAGTGTCGAGGACGGATCGAAGTCGGCATGGCTTTCCTGGGTCACAACGTAAAGCGCCGGCCCGACGTGCTGCTCAAAGGCCTCGCCTTCCAGGATGCGGACCGCCTGGTCGATCGCGATGCGGCCCTGGATCACGGTGGAGTCGGTCGGTGCGGCGAGGATCTGTCCCCGTCGGATGCCCTGGTCGACGCCCGGGGTGTAGTAGTAGGAGACGACCTTGACCTGGTCGGTCAGTCCGCGTGCCCGCAGGATCGGCACCGCCGCCTCGGCCGTCACCGCCGTGCCGACGATGTAGTCGAGGTCCGGATGGGCTTCGAGCGTGTCTTCGACAAGGTTGGCCTGCGCTTCCTTGCCGGTATCGCCGTACTTGGTGTCGACGAGTTCAATCGCGCTGCCTTCGATGGCGCCGGTGAACCCGGTGTTTCCGGCCTCGACCCAACCGGCACCGGCCGGTCCGGGGAACCAGGCCGCCCGCACAGCATCGCTGCCCGAGGGATGCTGCTCGGAAAGGAACGCGCCGGCCTTGGCGCCCATCTCGCCGAACGAGACCAGCGATTTGGCCGACAGTTCGGGCGACGACATACCGTTGATGACGTCGATGACGGGAATATCGTTGGCGCGGACTTCGCTGACGATGTTGTTCAGGCCGTCAAACGAGATCGCGCCGATGACCACGGCATCGGCGCCGGCCGCGACGCAATCCTCGATCTGCGAGATCTGCGTGTTCAGTTCAGTGTAGCCGCCCGCTTCGACCAGCTGCATCTTGACGCCCAGGCGCTTGGCTTCCTCGGACACGCCATAGTTCACGCCCAGCCAGTAGGCGTCTTTCATGTGCGGGAACGATACGCAGATTTCCCAGGGCTGCGAGGCCGCTTCCAGCGGCACATAATCGAGGCTCGTGCGCGGGCTGGCCATGTCGAAGGCCGGGCTCCAGCTTTCGACCGAATAGGGATACCAGTCGTCGGCCGATGCGACGCCGGTCGCGGCAACGGCGATCGCCGCCGAACACAACAATGCTTTGAACTTGGTGCTCATCAAACGCCTCCACTTCGTTTGTCAGATGGGCGGCGCGTGGCCGCTTTGGCCGCCAAACCGGATGCGGCTGGACGGTGCAAAAACGTTAGGGGCGTGTCGTTGTGATTGTAAAATACGAATAATGGCTAACTGAAATCTGGTTTGCAGATGGCAGCCCGATTGCTGTGCATGGGCCTTCTCAATGGCGGGACACTCGCAAGCCGCCGCCCAAAGGCCTTGTTATCATTTGCTTATGCGGCTAATTGCCGGGTCACGCATCGGCGACGGTGCAACATGCGGTGGCACGGTATGCCCAGGTGATGTGCACGCTTCATCGTTTGATCCGATAGATAACATCAGAAAAAATGATAGAACCCTCGCTCCGCCAAATCCGCTATTTCATTGCCGTCGCCAATGCCGGGCAGGTCTCCCGCGCGGCGATGGACCTGAACGTTTCGCAGTCGGCGGTCACTGCCGCCGTCAAGCAACTCGAAGAGATCATCGGCGCGAGCCTGTTCGATCGGCATGCCGGCGGCGTGTCGCTCACCTATGAGGGGAACCTGTTTCTCGACCATGCGTTGCACATCTCGGCCGCGGTCGACGAGGCGGTGCGGCTGCCCAGCCGGATGCGCGACGACGTCACCGGCACGCTGCGCATGGCGATGACCTATACGGTTGCAGGCTATTATCTTCCGCCCTTCCTTGCGCGGTTCGCGCGCAACTTTCCCAATATCGAGGCGCAGATCACCGAGGCGCCGCGCGGCGAGATCGAGGAAGGGCTGGTGACCGGCCAGTTCGACCTGGCGGTGATGCTGACCTCGAACATCGTCAACCAGGAGGGGATCGCCTACGACACGCTGCTGCGCTCGCGGCGGCGCTTGTGGCTGCCGACCCGGCACCCGCTCTTGAAGAACCCGTCGATTTCGCTGCAGGACGTGTCCGAACAGCCCTACATCATGCTGACCGTCGATGAGGCCTCAAACACGGCCCAGCGCTACTGGAACCGGACCAGCTATCGTCCAAGGACCATCTTCCGCACGTCGTCGGTCGAGGCGGTGCGATCGATGGTCGCCAATGGCATGGGCGTGACGATCCTGTCGGACATGGTCTACCGCCCTTGGTCGCTGGACGGGCGTCGCGTCGAGGTTGTCTCACTCAACGATCGGGTGCCGAGCATGGATGTGGGCCTCGCTTGGGCGGCCGATGCGGAGATGAACGGGCCGGCCCGGGCCTTTGTCGACTTCATGCATCTGGGTGCAACGTCCCAGGCCGGCGAAACCGGCACGCGTTACGCCGCCTCGGCGTGATCAGCCCGAGCGCGACAGTTCCCCCACCCCGGATTGCTTCGCCGAAACGAGCGGTTTGGCGCCGGTGTGCGGCGTTGACAGGCAGGCCACCAGTTTGGCGATGCGCGGTACCTGCAGGCGATCATCGCGATAGGCCAGTTGGAACCGGGCCGTATAGCCGAACCGGTCGGGCGCGAGCGCGCGCATCTGGCCCAGATCAACCCAATGGGCGGCATAGTGGTCGGGCAGATAGCCAAGGAACGCGCCCGACAGGATGAGAAGCGCTTCGCTCTCCATCTCCGAAACCATGGCGCCGACCCTGTGGCTGGCAAAGGCCTTGAGATCGCGCGCGCCCCAATATGTCCGGCCTATGAGCCTGTGACGGCGCAGTTCCTCGACATCGATCGTGTCGTCATCGGCATCGAAGAGTGCGTGGGCGTGGCCGCAGTAGAAGCTGTGCCGCTCATCATAGAGGTCGACATATTCAAGCCCCAGCGCAATGCGCGGGAAGCTGCCGATCGCCGCATCGAGCGCGTTCGACAACACATCGCGCAGCAGCGCATCGGGCGGCCGGGTATGGATCTGGATTTCCGATTCGGGCGCGGCCGCCGCATAGGCGCCCAGACTGTCGGTCAAACGCGAGCCGGGGTCGGAGATCATCGCATCGAGCACGCCCAGACGCACCGGCCCCGCAAGACGGTCATGCAGGCCCGAAACCCGCGCAGAAAACCCCTCGCCTGCCGAGATCAGTTGGCGTGCTTCCGCATAGACGGCCTCTCCCGCCTCGGTCAGCAAGAAGCCGCCGCGGCCGCGCTGGCAAAGCGTCAGACCAAGACGGGTTTCCAGTGTCTTCATGTGCGTCGATATGGTCGACAGCGATAGATTCAGCCCCACTTCGGCGGCCGCAAAGCCGCCGGCTTCGACGACCGCGACGAAGATGTGCAGCAAACGGAAATCGGCGATGGTGAGAGGTCCATGGCGCATTGCTTTGATGTTTCCGAAGTGAGCTTTGATTGATTTTCATTTCTTCACATCTGCGCCTCGCGCACAATCCTTCCATGACGACGACAGCGCAGATCGCCCGGCCCCAATGGCGGCTCGACTCCGAAACCGCACCTCTGACCGATGTGCTGCTGTGCCGGCCCGATCACTACGCATGGATCCCGACCAATGCGATTGCCCGCGCGACGCTGACCTCGGGCCAGCGGTTTTCGCCTGAGCAGGTTGCGGCCGAATATGCCGAGTTCGAGGCGGCGCTCGACGAGGCGGGCGTCCGGCGCCACTATCTCAAGCCGGACCCCACGTTCCG
The DNA here is from genome assembly GCA_964606055.1 of uncultured Oceaniradius sp. Taxonomy (GTDB): domain Bacteria; phylum Pseudomonadota; class Alphaproteobacteria; order Rhizobiales; family Rhizobiaceae; genus Roseitalea. The sequence goes on from CAZSFA010000003.1 coordinate 41,034, forward strand.
GTATCAGGTCTACACGCGCGACTCGAGCCAGGTGTCCCCCGGCGGCCCGGTGTTGACCATGCTCGCCATGCCGCAGCGGCGCGGCGAGTACGTGCCCATCATCGAGCACTATGACGGCGCATTCTGGCACATGACGACGGCCGGCACGCTGGAAGGTGGCGACATTCACCTGATACGTCCGGGACTGGCCGCGATCGGCCATTCGGAGGGGCGAACCAGCCAGGCCGGCGCCCACCAGTATGCCGAATGGCTCAAGGCCTCTGGCTGGACCGTGCGCCTGGTGCCGTTCGACGACCACTTCCTGCATCTGGACGTCATTTTCTCAATGGTCGCGCCGGGCCTGGCGCTGGCCTGCGCCGACGCCTTGCCGGACGGTTTTGTCGACTGGCTGCAACAGCATGGCATTCGGCTGATCGATGTGCGCTACCGCGAGGCCATGGCCGACATGGCGTGCAACGTGCTTGCGCTTGGCGACGACAGGGTCTTGTCGCCGCGCCACTGCGCCCGCACCAATGCCGCCTTGCGCGCTGAAGGTTTGACAGTGCTCGATCCCCAGTTGAGGCTGTTTGCGAGCGGCGGAGGCAGCGCGCACTGCATGACCATGCCGCTGCGCCGCGCCAGCGATGAAGCCGATGCATCCAACGCCGCATGAACCAAGGGAGCCCAACATGAAACGTGTCATCCTCGCGCTGCTGGCCGGAACGGCCTTCAGCGCCTCTGCCGCCAATGCCCAGGAGCTCAACGCGCTGGTCTGGTGCGATCACACAGACGACGCGCTGATCGAACCGTTCGAGGAAGAGTTCGGCGTGACCGTCAACCTCAGGGAGTACGAAGGCACCGGCACGGCGCTGTCGCTGATCGAGCAATCACAGCCCGGCGACTGGGACGTCCTGGTCATTGATGGCGTCGATGTGCCGCGCGCGGTCGCGGCGGGCATCCTTGCGCCCCTGCCGACCGACGAACTGCCCTACGATACCTTGTTCCCCGAACTGGTGATGGCCGACAATCACGTCATCGACGGTCAGACATACGCGATCTCGGAGAAGTTCGGCTACAACACGGTCTCGTTCAACTCATCGGCCGTCACCGCCGAGCAGCTGGCAGACATGACAGCGCTGTGGTCCGGTGAGTTTGCCGACCAACTGGCCGTCTACGACTACTATCTGCCGTTGATCGGCATGGTCGCCGTCGGTTTGGGCATCGAAACCGCTTCATTGTCGCTCGATGACCTGCCCGCGATCGAGGAGGCCCTTTTTGCACTGAAGGACAATGCCGCCTCGGTCGGCGAAGTCGTCGCATCGCAGACCGCGATCGCAACCGGAGAGGTCGACATCCTCGTCGGCGGCGGCGAATGGGTCACAGCGGGCCTGGTATCGGAGATACCCGAACTCGACTGGCTCATTCCCGACCAAGGCGCCGTCCGCTGGTCGCAATCGATCGGCGTTTTCGCCGACAGCGAGCAGCCGGACCTTGCACTTGAGTTCGTCAAGCACGTGTTGAGCCCCGAGGGGCAGGCAGCCCTTGCAACCTCGTCGTGCTACTGGGCGATGCCGGCCAATGCGGCGGCCGGCGACGTTCTGACCGACGATCAGAAGCGTGCGCTGCGCTGGGACCAGCAGGCCGACTATCTCGCCCGCGCCCAGCTCTACCCTGCCCCCGACGCCGAACTCGACGCTGCCATGCAGGAGTTGTGGACCCGCTTCCTGGCCCGCTGAGCATGCTGTCTGCGGGCACAGCGACGCTGGAAGCGCGCGAAAGGCGACGGGCCCTGTGGCTCGTCGCGCCCGCAATCGTGTGGACGGTGGTGTTCTTCGCGCTGCCGTTCATCCTCATGGGGCTGATGAGCCTCTGGCGGCGGACCGACGTCGGCATCGAGCGCGTGTTCCGGCTGGAGAACTATGCGGCCATCTTCGAGCGGCCGGCCTACCTCGAAGCCGCCGTCAACTCGCTCGAAATCACGGTCACGGTGACGATCGTCTCGGTCCTTCTGGCCTATCCGCTGGCGTGGATCATCGCCGAAGAGGTGCCGCAGCGCTATCGGCGGCTGGCGCTGGCGCTGGCGGTGATCCCCTTCTGGACGTCCTATGTGGTGCGGTCCTACGCTTGGTCTCTGGTGCTTGCGCGCCAGGGCGTTCTCAACGATTGGCTGACGGCCGTCGGTCTTCCGGCGCTCGATCTTGCCAACTCGCGCGCCGCGACCGTGATCGGGTTCACGCACTTCTTCACCATGCTTCTGACGTTGACGATCTATGCCAGCCTGGTGCAGATCGCGCCCAATCTGCGCAAGGCGGCCGCCGATCTGGGTGCCGGTCCGGTCGCGACGTTTCGGTTTGTCGTCCTGCCGCTGACGCTGCCGGGCATCGCGGTCGGCGCGTTTTTGACGTTCGCGCTCTGCATCGGTGACTATGTGACGCCGCAGATCCTCGGCGGCGGCAACGACCTGGCCTTGCCCCAACTCATCATGCTGCAGATCGGGCGCCGCGCCGACCTGCCGATGGCTGCCGCGCTTTCGATCGTGCTGATGATGGCGGTGACGATTGCCTACCTGCTGCTTGCCCGGTTCATGCGCATGGAGGCCCGATGACCCGCTTTGCGCTCTGCGCCGGCTACATGGCGCTGCTCTACGGCTTCATCTTCCTGCCGGTCGCGGTGCTGGTGCTGTTCTCGTTCCAGGACGGCCGCTTCCCGATCCCGCCGTTTCGCGGCTTCACCACACGCTGGCATGCCGAGGTGCTTGCCGACGACGCGCTGGTTGCCGCGCTTCTCAACTCCTTGCTTGTGGCAATCGTGTCATCGGCGATCGCGCTGCTGCTTGGCTTTCTGGCCGCGCGCGCGGTTGCCTCGGGCCGCCTGCCCGGCAGCGCCGCGATCCGCGGCATGCTGACCGCGCCCCTGTCAGTCAGCTATCTCGTGATCGGCCTGGGGCTGCTCGCCAGCTTCAACATGGCCGGCCTGAGCCTGTCGCTGGGCACGGTTGCGGTCGGACACATCGTGATCAACACGCCGCTGTGCTTTGCGATTTGCGTCGCCGCGCTGGGAGAGCCGCAATTGTCGGCCGAACGCGCCGCGCGTGACCTTGGCGCCGGTGAAGTCAACGTCATGGCGCGCGTGACGGCGCCGATGATCCTGCCGGCGCTGGTCGCCGCGTTCGTGCTGTCGGTCACGTTTTCCTGGGACGAGTTCATCATCGCGTTCCTGCTGTCGCGTTTCGATGTCACGCTGCCGGTCGAAATCTGGAGCCTTATGCGCTCCGGTCTCAATCCCAAGACCAATGCGGTGGGCTCGCTCGTCTTCCTGTTGTCGGCCGTCGCGATCCTGGCGGTCGAACTGGCCGTTTTGAGGCGTAAATGACCGCACCGATCGACATCCGGGCCGTAAGCCGCACATTCGGCGACGTCCGGGCGCTCGACCATGTCGACCTGCATATCGAGGCGGGCGAGTACTGCGTGCTTCTGGGCCCGTCAGGCTGCGGCAAGACCACGCTCCTGAACATCATCGGCGGCTTTGCCGACCCGACCCGGGGCGATGTGCAGATCGGCGGGCGGAGCATGGTCGGCGTGCCTGCCGCCAACCGACCGACGACGACGGTGTTTCAGGATTATGCGCTCTTCCCGCACATGACGCTGATCGACAATGTCGCGTTCGGCCTGCGGATGCGCAAGATCGCCAAACGACCGCGCATCGAAAAAGCGCGTCAGATGCTCGATCTGGTCGGTCTGCCAGATGCCGAGGCAAAGCGGCCCAGCGAACTCTCGGGCGGGCAACGACAGCGCGTGGCGCTGGCGCGCGCGCTCGCCGTCGATCCCGATGTCTTGCTGCTCGACGAGCCGCTGGGCGCGCTCGATCTCAACCTGCGCCGTTCGATGCAGGAAGAGTTGAAGGCAATCCAGCGCCGGGTCGGCGCCACATTCGTCCACGTCACCCACGATCAGGAGGAGGCGATGGCGATCGCCGACCGGATCGTCGTCATGAATGCCGGCCGGATCGAGGATCAAGGCAGCCCCGAGCGGGTGTACCGCAGGCCGCGAACACGATTTGCCGCCGCCTTTCTGGGCGAGATGAACTTCATCGATGCGCGCATCGAGGATGGCACGGCCATCACCGCGCTCGGCCCGCTGCCGGTCGATGATTGCCCGGCCGATGGCAGCGCGGTGACGATCTGCATCCGGCCCGAACAGCTTGGGCCCGGACATGCCCATACAATCGGCAGCGCGAGGGTTACCGAAACGGTGTTTCAGGGCGCGCACAGACGCGTGCGCGTGGTGCCGGAGAACGCTGTGGAGATGGACCTTCTGGCGCGCCTTCCGGTCGGCATGGAGGCTGCGGTCGGCGACACCGTGCCGCTGTCGGTCGACCTTGATGCCGTCACGCTTGTCGATGCGGGTGCCGACCGATGAAGCGGATCAAGGCGGAGGACTGGTGGCGCGTGAGACGGCTCGACGACGATGTCAGCCTTGTCGACGAACCGCATATCCAGCCCTTTTATCGCTGCAATTGCTGGCACGTGCGCGGCGATGGCGAAGACATGCTGGTCGACAGCGGCATGGGCGTCGTCAGCCTGCGGCGATGGGTTCCGCTGGTCACCGAACGACCACTGTTGGCGGTCGCCAGCCACACCCATTTCGACCATATCGGCTGTCACCATGAGTTCGCAAACCGCGCGGTGCATCGCGCCGAGGCCCATCTCCTGGCAGCGCCGGGCCGCGCCGAGACGCTTGCCGATCCGTATGTGACCGACGCCATCTTCGATGCCCTGCCGCCGGAGCCGTACCGCTCGGAACGCTATGAGGTGACGCCCGCGCCGGCAACGCGGCTTCTCGATGACGGCGAGGTGATTGCCGTTGGCGGCCGCAGCTTCGAGGTCATCCACACGCCGGGCCACTCGCCGGGCGGCATTGCGCTCTACGAATCGCGTACGGGCATCCTGTTCTCAGGCGACATCGTCTATGACGGCCCGTTGATCACCGATACCTACCACTCCGACATGGCCGACTACATCGCCTCCATGAAGCGGTTGCTGGCAATGCCGGTGCGCGTCGTTCACGGCGGCCACTTTCCGAGCTTCGGCGGCGAACGCCTGCGCGCCATCATCAAGGCATGGCTGACCGAACACGACGTGTGATCCGGGGGCGGGCCCACCGGGCACCAAGTCGTGATGACGCGGCACGGGTCCGCCCGCCGACGGGGCGCGGCGCTGCGCGTGCAACCCCTGAAAACGAACCATACAAGAACCGGTCGATCGAGTGTATTCAGGCATGTCAACCTTTTCCCAATGCGGGCCCGTCGACCATGCTCGATACCGACAGCCAACAGTTGATCTCCTCCATCTATGCGGCGACCCTGTCACCGCAAGGCTTCGACGACATGGCCCGCGAGATGGAAGACCGGCTGATCCAGATCATCACGGACATGGCCGGTAGCGCCGACATTGCCGACAGCCTGTCGGCCGGAGAGCGCTCCGTGCTGGGCGCGCCGGAACTGGCCGCGCTTGTGCGCCATATCGACACCGCGCGGCGCATTCAGGCGCAGATCCATCATCCCGATGCGGAGCGCGACATGGAGGCCCGGCTGCAGGCGATGCTCGATCTGGTGCCGAGCCCTGCCCTTGTGTTCGACCGGGACGAACGCATCGTACGCGCCAACGCCGCTGCCGCGCCCCTGGCCCGGGGGCGCGACGGACGATTGTCGGCCATCTTTGCGGCGGACACGGCGCTCGGCGACATTCGTCGCGCCGTCACGGCGATCAGCGAACAGGACCCGGTCACCACCTTGCCGATCGATCGCGATGCCGCGCGCGACACCGGCAACTGCGCGATCGTCAGGCGGATCACCGTGCCGAAACAAGCCGGGACACCCGAGCCATTGTTCATGCTCAGCATGGCCGATTGCACGTTCGACGATTCGGTGCGCGCCCAGTTCAAATCAGCCTACAGGTTGACCGACGCAGAAACGGAGGTGGCGATCCTTTTGGCTGCCGGGGCGCGCGCCGACGAGGTCGCCGGCCTGCGCGATGTGTCGCCATCCACGGTGCGCGCGCAGATCAGGGCGATCAAGGCCAAGACGCGGGTGCGCCATCTGCCCGACCTCGTTCGGCTGCTGTGCGGTCTTGCAGTGGGGATGGCCGTCCAGCGGCCTCAAGGGCCGTCCACCGAAGCAGCGCCCTCCGGGCGGCCGTTGCAGACGTTTCATCTGCCCGACGGGCGCAGGCTCGACTGGGTGGTACAGGGCGACCCGGACGGCGCACCGGTGCTGCTGTTTCACAACCTGCCCTACGGCGTGACGCTGCCGGCCGCCGCTGACCGTTACGCGAGACGGCACGGGCTGCGCGTTATCGCGCCTTATCGGCCTGGCCACGGGTATTCTGATCCGCTGCCCGATCTGCACGGCATGGCCTATTTCGATCAGGTCGCCGACGACATCGCCGCGCTCTGCGCGCACCTGTCGATCGGCCCGGCCCGGCTGTTCGGCTGCGGCTGCGGGTCGAACTTCGCGGTCCGCTTCGCCACGCGCCATCCTGCGCGCGCCACCGGCATCGTCATGCTCGGACACGCGCCGATGTGGTATCCGGAACGGTATCCGCTCCTGCCGCAGCGCTACCGCGTCCACTGGCTCCTGAACAAGTACATGCCCGAACTGGCGGCCGTTTTCACCAACGCACTGATGCCCAATATCGGCCCGCGCGACTACGCGCGGTTCGCCAAGCAGTTTTGCGATCACAGCCCGCCCGACCTTGAGGCGCTGGACAACCGCGAAACCGTGACGCTCTTGTATGACGACACGCGCTTTGGCATGCGACAGGGCCCCGAGACCCATGGGCGCGAATGCCTGATCATGGAGCTCGACATGTCGGCGGATGCGCGCGCACTGACCCAGCCGCTTCATCTCATCCACGGGGCGCAGGACCGGGTTCTGAGGCCCGATTTTTCGCGGGAGTTCGCGCGTGTCGTGCCAAAGACCCAACTCGACATCGTCCCCGATGCGGGCAACCACATCTTCTACAGCCATTGGCGCCGGGCCATGGATGCGCTGTTGGCGTGCGGGGCTGGTTAGCCAGAACATCGGACGACGGTTGCGGACTCGGCCGGGCGCGCGCCGGTCGCCGATTCGAAGGGTGCGGTTCCGAAGGCAGCGGCGGTCGCAGCCCATTGCACGCCGGCGGCCTGGCTGTCGCAACGTTTGCGTGCATCGCCGGGTGTTTGCTGGCCTTTGTGGCGTCCCAAACCGCATTTTCACGCACCGCATCGTCACAAGTGAGTATGCGCGACAGCGCGATTTTGCCTAGCCAGATCAGCAACGGGACACCTGATCAGGCGAGGTTTGCGACATGGTGGGGACAATCTGGAACCGGCGGCACACGACGTCAGCGTCTGTTGGGATGCGCGCGACGCCATTGGCTGGAGGGCACGCTCGTCGCGCTGCGCTCAGGGTCGCGTCGGTTGCCACGCTCGTCGCGGGCGGACTTGCGATCACGGTCGACCACTCGCACGCCTATATTGATCAGGATATCGCCGTCTTTGAAGAGACACAACTTGGTTCTTGTACAGTACAAATCAGATACCAGCCGCCCAACGTTAATGGACTTTCCGATGTTTTGGTCAAATTTGATTTTAGTATTTATATCGCAGGTGGCGCCCAATGGCGAAGAAGAGACGGCGAGATGTCCATCTCGCAAAATAACGAACTTGGCCGAAATGATATTGCATCGTGCCTCGGCTTTGAATTTGCGAACTTCGATGTAGTGCAGAACTTTCAGTCGGACGGAGCAAATGGGACCTTTGAACAAGACGAATACATGGGCTTCAGTTTCACATTGACCGAACCAAGCCCTGACGGGAAGTTCCTGGAAGGAGATTACGAGTTCGCGCTGGTGCAAGGCGACCATGGTATCTCGGCCCTCATCAAGGGGCCGGGGCTGACCTCGCCCGGCCCCACGGACAAGCCGGCCGGCGCTGCCGAACAGATTGCGACCTACATGGTCAACCGCGCCCATGGCATTGTTGCCAGCCAGCCCGATCTGGACGGGTTCCTGACGGGCCGACCGGCGCCCGGCGGATCGCTGGGGTCGCTGTCAGCCGATGTCGACGCGCTCGGCTACGATGTGTCGTTCTTCACCAGCCGTTCGACGATCGAACGCGGCCTGCAAGCGCCGCTGGCCAACGGCTATGCGCCGTTCGACGACACGCCTGAGGCGTCGGCGTCCTCGCGGTTCGATGTCTGGATGCGACTGGCCGGCACCGGCA
>CAZSFA010000004.1:0-46832 GCA_964606055.1 uncultured Oceaniradius sp.
TCCGGCCGCACGGCGCGGATGACTTCGGCGAACTCGACCTCGCGCGTGCGCCGCAAGCCGCCCGTCGACACCGTCGAGACGAAGCGCCGGCCGGTGCCGGCCAGTTCGGTGCGCGAACGGCCATCGGCCCGCTCCATGACGACCATGCGCGTGACCAGCGACTGCGCCGTCCCACGATGCTTTTCGATGTCCTTTTCGTCGATCTGCGTCAGGCCGGTGTCCATGGCCCTGCCCTCTTCCTAAACATCCGAAATCACATGGTCGCCGGAGATGATATGAGTCTTGTAGCCGGCAAAGATCGTCTTCGCCTCGCCCGCCGCATAAAGCGCCTGATACGCTTCGTGCGGAATCAGCGCGTGTTTCTCGAAGGCCGAAACGCCCATCCGCGCCGCTTCCAGATCATCGGTGTCGATGTGGAACTCCTCGCGCGACGGCGACGATGACCACAACCCCTTGCGGCCCGGGCGTTCGTGCTTGGAGTAGATGTCCTGGATGGTCCAGGTGAGCAGCCAGGCATTGGCCGCATCGCCCACCTTGTCCAGAATGATGCCGATCGTGTCGTTGTTCTCGGTAATGCCGGCCGAATAGAACGGGCCAAGGACGATGCGCCGCAACTGCTTGGGATGCAGCGCGGCAAACTCCTCGTCCATGTTGGCCGCAATCGTCGCCGGCGACAGCGAATAGGGCGAGTTCGCCTCCGCCCATTGGTCGAACGGCCGCGCAAGCTCCGGGTTCAGCAGGCCCCCCACCGGCAGCGGGATATCGACCTTGCGGTTGAACTTGCCGTCCTTGGTCACCAGCGTCTTGACCATGTCGGGCGTGGAATCCTCGACCACCGCCGAATAGATGAGCGGCAGGTTGGCCGATCCGTCGAACGTGCCCCAATGGGTCACATAATAGGGTCGGTTGGTCTTGGGGTTGGCCGACACCTTGATCGTCTCGGGCAGGATGAACGGCGTGAAGAACGCCCCGTCGCGGATCGTCTCCAGGTAGAGCCGCTCGGCCAGCGTGTCCTGCAACTCGCGTGGAAAACTCTTGTGGCGCAGGATGAAGTCGGCCATCTCCGCGCGCAGCGCATCCGGCTCGGGGATCGCATCGAGCCGCTTGTCCGCCGAGCGGCGATCCTTCTCCAGTTCCAGAACGTTCTGGTAGACCGGAAAACCGCTGTCGGCGCGCGAAATGCGGAACCGGTCGGAGAAATCCAGCCGGTTGCGCCAGCTTTCAAACGAGGCGTTCAGCCGGGCGATGTAGGGAACCACGGTCCGCGCCACCAGTTCGTGCTGGTAGAGCGGCGAATGCTCGTCGCGCAGAAACGTGTCGAGGCCCTCGAGCGAAGCGCCGATCGAGGAGAAATAGCGCCCGACCGGGCTGGACGGGGCGGTGCTTTCGGCCTGGCTCAACGTTCGATGCGTCCAGCGCGGCTACGTGCGCACATAGTCGGCGGCGTTGTGCTTGCGCATCACCTCTTCGAACCGGCGCGCAAATGCGTCGTCGGCCAGCTTCTTGCGACGCTGGATGTCCTGGGTGGCAATCATGCTGCCTTCATGCATCTCCAAAAGGTCGGCGATGTGGGTCTGGGCGGCGGCACCGATGCCGGCCATGGTCGTCTCGGCGGCGGTGTCGACCTGGCTTCCCAGCGTGTTGATCTTGTGGGCGACATCCTGCTGGGCGGCCGTCTTCAGCGAGTCTTCGAGCGCCTTGTAGAGGACGATGCGCTGCTCGGTGTCGATGGTCAGCTTGTTGATCAGCGTCTGCTGGGCGGCCTTCTGGTTGTTGAGCGAGTCAACGAAGGTCTGGAACATCGAGGTGTAGCGCTCCAGCGTCTGGCTTTCGGCGAGCAGCGTCTGCTCCTTGGCCTGCATCTCGTTGTACTCGGTGGCAAGTTCCGAGCGCTGGCCTTCCAGTTCGGACCGGTCCTTCTGGTTGGTCGAAGCGGCGATCTGGTTTTCCATATCCATCAGCATCGGGTTCAGTTCCTCGATGCGCTTTTGCGTCGCCTCAAGCGTCTCCATGGAAAGCGTGCGGCGGTCGATCACCTGTCGCAGGCTGGTTTCAGACGAGTCGTAGCGCTGGTCCAGAATGTCCTTCTGGTTGGTCAGGATGCCGACGATCGTGTCCGACTTCGTCAAAAGCTCCTGAAGATTGCCCGACAGCGACATGTTGCGCACCCGGTCCGACCGCATCCGCTGCATGCGCTGTTTGGAGAACAGGCCGACGAACTGCTCCCAGGCCGTGTGCGACTTCATGCTCTCGAACTCGGCGCCGAACACATTGGTCGCGTCCTCAAGCCCGATGATCAGGTCGGCAATGTTGCCTTCCATCACCTGCTGCTGTTGCAGGACATCCTGGATACGGGCGTTCTCGATGTCGAAATCGACATCGCCGATCGCAGCGTCGGCCTGTGCGAACGTGTCCAGCACCGTGCCGGACTGTTCCAGCTTGGTGCGCATGTCGTCGACGGCCTGCTTGGTCCGTTCGATCTCGGCGTCGAAATTCTGCAAAGTCGCCATGGACCAGTTCTCCTCGTTCGGTTCGCCCCGCGCGGCATATAGGCGCGCCCGATGACAAATGAAAGTCGGCGGTCCGTCAAGCGATGGCGCCGGAACGCCCCCGGCCTTGACAGGCTGCACGGGCCGCCGTCAGGAAAGTCCATGGTCGAAAAACCGCAAAACAACGTCCTTCGCCCGACCGATGCCGAGGCGATCGCGCTCGCGCGCCGGTTGATCGCGACCGCAAGGCACGGGGCGCTTGCCGCGATGCCGACCGCCGCCGGCTTTCCCAATGTCAGCCGCGTGCAACTGTCGACCGACGCGGACGGCACGCCGGTGATCCTCATCTCGGCGCTGTCCCCGCACATGGCGGCGATCGACGCCGATCCGCGCTGCGCCGTGCTGGTCGGCGAACCGGGCAAGGGCGACCCGCTTGCCCATGCCCGCATGTCGATTGCGACCCGCGCCGTCCGGATCACCCGCGGCACCGATGACCACGCCCGCATACGCCGCCGCCATTTGGCCCGGCAGCCCAAGGCGGCGCTCTATGCCGATTTCGGCGACTTCGCCTTCTTTCGCCTTGAGATCGTGCGCGCCAGCCTCAATGGCGGCTTCGGCAAGGCCTTTGAGCTGACCGCCGACGATCTGGCGCTTGCCGGCGATGTCGCCGGCGTGGCGGCGATGGAGGAAGGCGCCGTCGCCCATATGAATGACGACCATGGCGACGCAATCGCACTCTACGCCGAACGGCTGGCCGGCCAACAGCCCGGCGCCTGGCGGCTGGCGACCATGGACAGCGAAGGCATGGACCTGACGCTGGGCGACCGGCTGGTACGCCTGCCCTACCCCGCGCCACTCGAAACCGCCGCAGACCTGCGCAAGGTGCTCAAGCAGATGGCGGACCGGGCCCGCGACGCGGCATGACGCCGATCCCCATCGCCGATGCCGACGATCCGCGCATCGAGCCCTATCGGTCGATCCGCGAGCGCGATCTGGTGCGCCGCGACGGCCGCTTCATCGCCGAGGGTACGAGCGTGCTCAACGTGCTCGTGCGCCAGCGCCCCTTTGCCGTGGACAGCGTGCTGATCCTTGAGAACCGGCTCGCCGGCATCGCCGACACGCTCGCCCAACTGGACGACACTGCACCGGTCTATGTTGCCCCGCGCGCGGTCATGGACGCGATCGCCGGCTTTCCGATGCATCGCGGCGTGCTCGCCATCGGCCGACGTCCCGCCGACGCCGATTTGCCGCCCGATCCGGCATCGGCCGCGCAATGGCGCACGGTGGTCGCGCTTTCGGGCCTTGCCAATCACGACAATGTCGGCGCGATCTTCCGCAACGCGGTGGCGCTGGGCGCCGATGCGGTGCTGATGGATCGGTCGACCTGCGACCCGCTCTATCGCAAGGCCTTGCGCGTCTCGGTCGGCGGCGTGCTGGTCCTGCCCTGGCACCGGTTCGCGACGACGGCCGGCATGGTCGATTGGCTGGAGGACCGTGGGTTCGCACTGGCCGGCCTTTCGCCACGCGGCGCGACATCGCTGGCCGAATGGCGTCCGCCGCAGCGCCTGGCGCTGGTGCTGGGTGCGGAGGGTCCGGGCCTTGACGACGCAACGATGGCAAGGCTGACGTCGGTCCGCATCGACATGGCACGCGGGTTCGACAGCCTGAACGTTGCAACCAGCGCCGCGCTTGCGCTGTACGCGGTTCAGCAGCGTTCGTCCGACGACCGGGTCTGAAGCGCGATCAGCCTTCGGCGGCGGATTTGGGCAGGGCTTCAGCTTGCAGCGCGCGCACGCGGGCCGCAAGGCTCGGCCGGCCGGCGTCATCGGGTCCAGATGCGTCACCGGCGATAATCTCCGGGATCGGCGAGGCATCGCCTTCCAGCGTCGCGGCCATCTGGATGACCTGTGCGGCAAGCGATGCGATCTCCTCGCGCACCTGGTCTTCGCCCTCGGCGATGCGGCCCAGCTGCGCTTCGGCGTCTTCGGCGCGCTTGCGCTCGGCATCGGCATCGGTGGTCAACTGCGCGACCCGTGCGTGCAAACCTTCAAGCGCCACCTCGGGCGAACGGCCATCGAGCAGCTTGGCGATCCGGTTGAGGCGCACCGTCATGTCGCCCATCTCCTGCTCCATCGCCGCGCGCTCGGCCTCGGCGTCCCGGGCGCGCTGCTCCAGTTCGTCGAACTCGGCTTCGCTGCCCGCGCGCGTCTTGCGCAGGCTGGCGATCTGCTTGTCGCGCTTGCGCGTTTCAACGGCCATCGAGCCCTTGACGTTTTCCAGTTCCGCAAGGCGCGCCGTCAGCCGGTCGGCGCGTTCGGTCTCGCTCTTCAGGAGCGCGGCCGTCTGCAAGGCTTCCGAGGCGCTGTTGCGGGCGCTTTCCTCGTTCTCGCGCTGCGACTGGCGCGCCTGCCCCAACTGTGCTTCAAGCCGCGCCATCGCGCTGGTGCGGCGTTCGAGATCGGCGCGCGCCTTCTTCAGTTGCGTCTCGGCCTCCGCACGCAGGCGCGTGACGCCTTCATGTTCGGCGGTTCTTGCCACCAGCGTGGCCTGCGTGGTCCCGTATTCGAGCTTGGTTTCGGCGAGTTCGCCTTCCAGTTCCCGAACCCGCAGCATCAGGTGTTCGGCCTCTCGCGATCCGGCATTGAGCGCCGTGTCGCGCTGGCCGAGCAACGACCGGATCTCCTGAAGCGATGCCTGCAACGCGCTGATCTGGCCGGCCTGCTCGCTGGTGACGTCCCGTTGCTTTTTCAGCGCCATGTCGAGCTTGCGCTGGGCAATGGCATGTTCGGCGCGCAGCCGGTCCTTGTCCGCCTGCAACTCGCTGACCGTCAGCGGCACCGCGCTTTCGATGCGCTTGCGTGTCAGGAACACCGCGCGCCGCCAGATGGCGGGCGCAACGACCAGCGCCACCACGATGGCGGACAAAAACCCCGCAACGAAGAAGAGACCGGATTCAATCAAAACAAACCATCCGATGAATGCCCGTCATGTGGCACGGATCGCAGCGGCAATCCAGCGTAGACAATACGGAACGGGCCGCACAAGGCGGCCCGGATCGTGCGCGGTGCTCGACGGCGGCGGCGTCTAGAACGGGTTCCAGGTGGGTGTCGGCGTCAGCTTCAGGTAGCCGACATTGACACCAAGCCGGGCGCCGACACCGGTCCGCACCGGGACCAGAAGCACGTTGTTGCGCTTGAGAACGTTCACGCCCACGCCGGCCACCAGATAGGCCGACCCGGCAACGCCGCCATAGCGGCCGTGCAGGTGGTCGATGGCCGGCAGGTTGTAGACCAGCATCATCGTGCGCGCGCCGGCGCCGCCAAAGTCCCAGCCCACCGAGGGGCCCTGCCAGAATACGTTGTGGTCGCCGGCGTTCTTGGTGAACAGCGTGCCCTCGCCATAGGTGACCCCGCCGATGAACGCGCCGGCGCCCTCCTGGCCAAGGATGTAGCCGTTGGGCAGCCCGTAGCGGGCGAAGATCTGCTCGATCGCGGTGGCCAGCGCGCCCGACGTGGTGCCGAAGAAACCATGTCCGGCCGAGACCACCTCGCCCGCGTTGTAGGGGCTGGGCTGTACCTGGGTCGGTGCGGCGTATTGCGGCTGGGCCGCGCCGTAGGTCTGTTGCGTGCCGTAGGGCTGCTGGACGCCGGGGCCCGGCTGCTGCTGGTACTGCGCAAGGGCCGGCCCGGCGAACACCATCATCGCCAGCGCCAGCATCGCCATTGCCATCTTCAGACCATGCGGCACGGTCGCGTTGTGTTGTGTCATGATGCGGCCTTGGATCGAGAGTTGGGTTGATCGCCACCATGGCCGGCCAATCGGGCGCGGCGCGGGCGGCGCATTGCATACGCATCAATTTAGCCGTTTGTGGTTTCCGCTTTGTTAAGTGAGCCATCCGATGGCCCGGATGCGCCCCCGCCGGATCAAGCGATGGCCCGATTGTGGCGTTGCCCCCCGTGTCGCCAGTCGCTAACCATTGGACGGGACATCGAATCGCAGCGCGCAGACCGCTGGGCCACAACGGGAAAACAAGATGATTGCGCCTGACCGGCTATCGCCATCGGAGTTGGCATCCTTGCTTTGCAGCAAGGTCTGCCACGATATCATTTCGCCGGTTGGGGCCATCAACAACGGTCTTGAGCTGCTCGATGACGGCGCCGCCGACACCGAAGCGATGGACCTGATCCGCCAGAGCGCCGTCAACGCGTCCTCGCGGCTCCAGTATGCGCGCATCGCCTTCGGCGCGGCCGGTTCGGCCGGCGTGCAGATCGACACCGGCGACGCGCAGGTGGTGGCCACCGCCTTCATGCGCGGCGAAAAGCCCGAGTTCACCTGGCAGGGCGAGCGCAGCCTGTTGCCCAAGAACCAGGTCAAGCTGCTGCTCAACCTGATCCTGATCGGCAATGCCTCGATCCCGCGCGGCGGCAACCTCGATTGCGCCTTCGCGCTCGACGGCGACATGCCCAGCTTCTCGGTCAAGGCGAGCGGGCGGATGATGCGCGTGCCGCAGAAGTTCCAGGACATGCTTGACGGCCGCCCGGGCGACGAACCGATCGACGCTCATTCGGTGCAGTTCTACTACACCATCGTCCTCGCCCACGAGGCGGGCATGACGATCGACGCCAAGATGACGGACGAGCTGATTACATACACCGCCAAGTAACGCCCGCCGCCGGATGTGCCGATATACGCATTCGCTCAAAACGTGCCGATCGTCTTATCAGAGCGTTAACCGCGCCACTTAAGCCGATTGCAAACACCTCGTGCGACAACACGCCCGAACACTTGATCGGGGACTGACATGTCGCGTTGTATGATCGTTGAGAAGTCGAGCGTTGTCCGCAAGGTTGCCAAGCGCATCCTCGCCACGCCCGATCGTTTCGTCGTCGAGGCGTCGTCGGCCGCCGAGGCGATCACGCTGTGCCAAAGCCAGATGCCCGATTGCATTGTCGTTGAGTCCAGTCCGGCCGACATGGAGCTTGAGGACTTCATCCGCGCCGTGCGCGCGATGGACAACAAGATCAAGCCGATGATCATCGTCGCGCTGGTCGAGATGGACCTGGTCCGCATGACCCGCGCCAAGCGTGCCGGCGCGGACGACTATCTGCTCAAGCCCTTCGACCGGCCGCAGCTTCTGGCCCGCTTCAAGCAGTTCGAGCGTCACGCGGCCTGACCACCGGGCGCCGGGGACCCAAACGAAAAAACCCGGCCAAGGCCGGGCTCGTTCGTGTCGATTTGGCGGTTGCCGCAATCAGGCGGTTTCAGCCATCGACACCGGCTCCGGGTCGCGCAAAACATAGCCGCGGCCCCACACCGTCTCGATGTAATTGATCCCGCCCGACGCCGCATCGAGCTTCTTGCGCAGCTTGCAGATGAAGACGTCGATGATCTTCAGTTCCGGCTCGTCCATACCGCCATAGAGGTGGTTGAGGAACATTTCCTTGGTCAGCGTGGTGCCCTTGCGCAGCGAGAGCAGCTCCAGCATCTGGTATTCCTTGCCGGTCAGGTGGACCCGCTGACCGCCGACCTCGACGGTCTTGGCATCCAGATTGACCACCAGATCGCCCGTCGTGATGACCGACTGCGCATGGCCCTTGGACCGGCGTACGATGGCATGGATACGGGCGACCAGTTCGTCCTTGTGGAACGGCTTGGTCATGTAGTCGTCGGCGCCAAAGCCCAAGCCACGCACCTTGTCTTCGATGCCCGCCATCCCGGACAGGATCAGGATCGGCGTCTTGACCTTGGAAAGCCGCAGCGTGCGCAGAACCTCGTAGCCCGACATGTCGGGCAGGTTCAGGTCGAGCAGAATGATGTCGTAATCATAAAGCTTGCCCAGGTCGACGCCTTCTTCGCCCAGGTCGGTCGTGTAGACGTTGAAACTCTCGGACTTGAGCATCAGCTCGATGCTCTGTGCGATTGCACTGTCATCCTCGATCAACAAGACTCGCATCTTAATCCCCTCGGCGAGTTCAAAGCCGTCCCGGGGCCGAAAGGGCCCGTCGACAAGCGCGCAAATCACCCTGCTTGTGAATGGTTAACAAATCCTAGCGGACAGGCAACCCATCATGTCGCATTAACGATCGCTTTGAACCAGTTGATTTTCTCACACTTTCCGAAGACGCCGCTCTCAAGTGCAAAACAGGCGTCAACGACCCATTCATTGGATTCCACGCATTTGGCCGCTGCGCCTCGCCGACATCCGATTGCCAAGATGCGATTTACCCGGCCTTAAAGGTTACCAGCCATTATTAATGTCGGGTGTAAACGAAAGGTTACCGCGCCGGCTGTCGTCCGGGTCCGGAGCCTTTCCAGTATCCGCGTAAAACCGTGCAGGCGTTTCGGGAGTAGAGCGTATGAAACCGAGGGACAACCTCATCCGGCTGAAGCAGTTTCAGGTGACGGAAAAGCACCGTCAGGTTGGTCAACTGGAGACGATGATTGCCGAGTTCCAGCGCATGGCGGACGAACTTGACGTGCAGATTCAAGCCGAAGAGCGAAAAAGCGGCATCACCGACATAGAGCACTTTGCCTATCCAACCTTTGCCAAGGCGGCGCGCACCCGCCGCGACAACCTGCACACCTCGATCCGCGATCTGGACAGCCAGAAGCAGGCCGCCGAAGCGGCGCTGATGGAAGCGGAGGCCGAACTGCAAAAGGTGGAACGGCTCGATGTGCGCGAAGCCCGCAAGGCCAGCGAAGACGCTGTGTCATCCTATGACAAACAGGCGATGATCGGCTGAAGCCGGCAATTCCCTTCGGCCGGCCGGGGTCTTCAGCCCGGCGGCCCGGCCACCACGACGAACAGCACCGCCCCGACCACAAGCGCGCACGCAATCAGCGCGGCGACGTTGAACCCCCCGTCGTGCATGGTGCCCGTCTCCGTTTGCAACTGTCCCGACCCTAGCATCAGGCAACGCCCAAGTCAGCGCGCTTGAGCTTGCATCGCCGCGCCAAACCGCCCAGACCGGCGCCATGACCACCGGGCACCAACGCGCGTCGGAACCGGCCTTCGCAACGAGCATTCTCGTCGGCGCGACCGGCATGCTGGCCGGCACCGCGCAATGGGTGGCAGAGCGCTCCGGCAAGACTGTCCTTCTGGCGCGCCATGCATCCCGTGCCGGCTCTCTGACCCGCAATCGGGGCGTGACCACGCTCGACCGGGACTGGCGGGACGACGCCGCGTGCATGGCAGCGCTCGCGGAGGCCGGCGCGCTCGCCGCGCCCGACCTGGCCGTCCTGTGGATCCATGGGTCCGGCGCCGGACTGGAAGCGCGATTGACCAGGCATCTCGCCGCCCATCACTGCCTGATCGTCAAGGTTCGCGGCAGCGCCGATCTCGGCGATCTGCGCGGCGACAGCCCGGCGGCTGGCCATGATGACCTCGGCGCGGCGCGACGGATTACCGTCACGCTCGGTGCGGTGCCCGACGGCGTCGGCAAGCGGTGGCTGACCTGGAACGAGATTTCCGACGGGGTCATCGCGGCCATCGGCGCACGCAGCAACCGCGTGGTCGGCCGGCTCGATCTCTAGATATGCTGCCCGAACAGTCGGGCACGCGTCGGAGTTGGGATGATCAGTGCCGGTACTGCTGGATGCGCGTGGTGCGCAGGCCCGCAAGACCATGTTCGTCGATCGAAGCCTGCCAGGACAGATACTCCTCGACGGTCAGACGGTAGCGGTCGCACGCCTCCTCGAGGCTCAACAGGCCCCCGCGCACGGCCGCGACGACCTCGGCCTTGCGGCGGATCACCCAGCGGCGCGTCGTCGGCGGCGGCAAGTCATTGATCGTGAGCGGTGAACCGTCCGGGCCGATGACGTATTTCACACGGGGTCTGATCTGATCGGTCATTATACTCTCTACACACACGACCTTCGCTGACCCGACATTAGGCACAGCGATTTAAGAAACGCCTAAAGCCCCGCTAATGGATTCGTAACACTGCATGGCCGCCGCAACCGAACCCATGGCGTTCGGCCCGGCGATCGCCTATATCGCTGGCGAAAATGGACTGCCCAATGCTCAACTCGCTCGACATCGCCAAATCGCCCGAACAAACCCGCGTGGTCGTCGCCATGTCGGGCGGCGTCGATTCATCGGTGGTGGCCGGGCTTCTGCATGCCAAAGGTTATGAAGTCATCGGCATCACCTTGCAGCTTTACGATCACGGCGCGGCCGTGCGGCGCACCGGCTCGTGCTGCGCGGGTCAGGACATCGACGATGCGCGCCGCGTCTGCGAGGAACTGGGCATCGCCCACTATGTGCTCGATTACGAAAGCCGCTTTCGCGAGGCGGTGATCGATGTCTTCGCCGACAGCTACATCGCCGGCGAAACACCGATCCCGTGCGTCAACTGCAACCAGACGGTCAAGTTCGCCGATCTTCTGAAAACCGCGCGCGATCTGAACGCCGATTGCCTGGCGACGGGGCATTACATCCTGTCACGGCCCGATGGCGATCACCGCGCGCTGCATCGGCCGGCGGACACCCATCGCGACCAGAGCTATTTCCTGTTTGCCACCACGCAGGATCAGATCGACTTCCTGCGCTTCCCACTGGGCGCGATGACCAAGGAAGAAACCCGCGCCAAGGCCGAACAGATGGGCCTCATCGTCGCCGACAAGCCCGACAGCCAGGACATCTGTTTCGTGCCCGACGGCAAATATGCCGATGTGATCGCCAGGCTGCGCCCCAATGCGGCGCTTGCCGGCGAGATCGTGCATCTGGACGGCCGCGTACTCGGCCGTCATGAGGGCGTGCTGCATTACACGATCGGCCAGCGCAAGGGTTTGGGCGTCGCCACCGGCGAACCGCTCTACGTGATCCGCATTGATGCCCGCCAGCGCCGCGTGATCGTTGGCCCGCGCGACGCGCTCGATACCCGCCATGTCGTGCTGCGCGATGTGAACTGGCTCGGCGACAGCGCGCTTGCCGCGCTGCCGCCGGACGGCATCGATGTGATGGCCCGCGTGCGTTCGACGCGACCGCCCCGCCCCGCGCGGCTGACGCTCGAAGGGCAAACGGTCGTTGTCGAACTGGTCGGCGGCGAAGCCGGCGTGTCGCCAGGGCAGGCCTGCGTGCTCTATGATGGCGAAGGCTCGGGCGCGCGCGTTCTCGGCGGCGGCTTCATCGATTCCACCCGCCGCAACGCGGCGGTCGAAGCGCAACTGGCCGCGCTGCAACAAGTATTGCCGGTCGTCGCGGCGGAATAACCCGCGCGATCGGCCGTCAGCCCTCGAAGGTGTCCTTGACGAACGCGCCTATTCGGCCGCGACCACCAAATCGTTGCGGCCGCAGTAGTTGCGGATCTCCGCGATCACCCGTTCCTGGTCGTCGGCGCTGAGATAGGGGTGCATGGGCAGGCACAGGATCGTCGACGGCTTGGCATCGGTGACCGGCAGCCCGCCCGGCGCGACGGGGTAATCACGATAGGCGCCCTGCCTGTGCAGCGGCTTGACGTAATAGACGACAGACGGGATGCCCCGGTCGTCCAGATGCGCTTTGAGCCCGTCGCGATCGGTCGTTTCGATGGCATATTGCGCCCAGGCCGGCCGCATGCCCTGCGGTGCGCGCGCGGCCTTGACCACGCCGCGCAGGCCCGCCTCATACGTCGCCGCGATGCGCTGACGCGCGACCATTTCCTCTTCGAGGATGTCGAGCTTGAGATTGAGGATCGCCGCCTGGATCGTGTCCAGCCGTGAGGTCAGCCCGACGCGCACATTGTCGTACTGGCTTTCGCCTTTGCCGTGAAAGGCGACCGACCGCATGATGGCGGCCAAATCGTCGTCGTCGGTCATCACCGCGCCGCCATCGCCATAACAGCCCAACGGCTTGGCCGGGTAAAAGCTGGTCGAGGCGACATCGCCGAACGCGCCGCAATAAAGGCCGTCGCGCTTGGCGCCGGTCGCCTGCGCGGCGTCGGAGATCACCTTGAGCCCGTGCGCCTTGGCAACGCGGCCGATCGCGTCATAGTCGGCAACCATGCCGAACAGATCGACCGGGATGACGACCTTCGGCGTCAACCGCCCCTCGCGCGACACCATCTCGATGGCCGCCTCAAGCGAACGCGGGTCCATCAGATAGAGATCGGGATCGATGTCGACGAACACGGGCTCTGCGCCGATCAGCGCGACCACCTCTGCGGTCGAGGCGAAGGTGAACGCGGGCACGAACACCGCGTCGCCCGGGCCGACGCCCCATGCCATCAACGGGATTTGCAGCGCATCGGTGCCGCTGGCGCAGCCGATCACATGCTTGACGCCGAGATAATCCGCCAGCCGTTCCTCGAACGTGGCGACATCGGGCCCCAGAATGTACCGGCCGCCTTCCACCACCGCGCTGATGGCCTCGTCAAGCGCGCCGCCCAAACGCGCCCTCTGCGCGGCCAGATCGATGAACTGCATCAAACCCCCATGCGGCGCATCGCGCCAAATGATCCCTGTCGCCCGCTCACCTTTTCGCACTATCGCGCGGCCGCGTCGAGATAAAGTCGAACGCCTTCACAGCTGGGCGCGCACTGTAACGGTCGGTGAAAGGATCAATGAAATCAATGGGCCGGGCTCAAGCGCCGGCCTTTTCGAGGATGCGGACGACCTCCAGCCCCTGCGTGCCCGGCGTCAATGGCGCATCGCCCGAACGCACACAGGCGAGAAAGTGGTCCAGTTCCACGGTGAGCGGCTGCGAGGGCGAAACCGCGATCGGCTCAGCCGCCTCCATGGCCCATTGCCAGCCCTCGCCGTCAACGCGGTTTGCATGATGGTCGATAACGCGCAGTTTGCGCGGCCAGTCCGCCAGATCGTCCCAGATCAGGCTGCCGGTCTCGCCGATCACCGTGAACCGCCGCTCGACCACCGGACTGTGCCGCGACACATGGACATGCGCTGCCAGTTGTGGCTCGACAAAGCCCAGATGGATATGCGCCAGATCGATCTGTCGCCCGGTGATCGAGGCGGTGTGCGCTGCAACCGTTGCCGGCGCTGCGCCGGCAAGGCTGAGAACGAGCGAAAGATCATGTGGCGCAAGATCCCACATCGCGTCGAAACGGTCGAAGAACTTGCCGAAGCCAAGACGCGTGCTCGCGATGTGCCGCACCGCGCCGATGCGGCCATTGCTCACCGCCTGTTGCAGCGCCACGAACGCGGCGTGATAGCGCAGGATGTGGCCCGTCATCAAAACGCGCCCGGCAGCGCGTGCGGCATCAACCATCGCCTGCGCATCGACCGCTGACAGCGCCATCGGCTTTTCGACCAGCACATGCTTGCCCGCGCCAAGTGCCCGAACCGCAACCGCAGCGTGGTGCTCGGCCGGCAGCGCGATCACCAGCGCCGCGATGCCGTCATCGGCCATAACCTCGTCGATCGGGCGGGCCGGAACGCCGTGTTCGGCGGCAACAGTCTGCGCCGTCTGCGCATCGGCATCGCAAATCGCCGCCAGCGCACCCAGATCAGCCAGCGTGCGCGCATGGTTCCTGCCCCATCCGCCACATCCGATGAGCGCCGTCCGGGCCGGTTCCGTCATGCCAAACTCCTGAAAAATCGCGCCGGTGGTAGCGCCGCCGAAGCACGCTTGCAAGCGCCGCATGACCCGCGCGGCCGGCCGGCCGCAAGCGGCGTCAAGGGGGCGCCCAACGGGCCGACCGGGTCTGCTTGACACGCTGACGAGCCAGCCCCTATATCGCCTTCGCTTGCGGCGGCACCGCGTCGTTGGGCGGAGTAGCTCAGTCGGTTAGAGCAGTGGAATCATAATCCATGTGTCGGGGGTTCGAGTCCCTCCTCCGCTACCACCGCTCCCCGACGCAGGGATGCGCATGTTCGGACAGAGGTTCAGCGCCTCGGTCAACGTCGCCAATCGGCCATGAACGGGTAGTTCGAGCTTGCCGTCAGCGTCATGGCCGACGATGACTTTCTCGACGAGGTCGCGGATCGCGGCGGCAGCGTCGGCATTGCCCGTTGAGATGCCATCATCGAACGCCTGCGACAGGTTCTCCACATAGCTCTGATACCCAGCGATCGCTGCTGGGTGCTGTGAAACGATCGGCTGCTCCGGCTCATGTTCGGCAAGATCTGATGTCAGACTGGAGGTAGGGTGGGCCATGGGGACGAGCCTGAAAGCCCAGCCGGTCGTCGATGCAATGAACATGGCGATCGGTCAGCGCAAGCGGCGCAGCGTCAATGACCATAGCCATCAGGGGTCTCAACACCCATCCGCAGCTTTCGGTCGCGGTGCAAAGAAGCCGGCCTGCGACCATCCATGGGTTCGGTCGGTGATGCCTACGACAATGCGATGTGCGAGAGCTTCGTCGCCACCCTCGAATGCGAACTGCTCGATCGACGCAGGCTCCAAACCAACGTGGAGGCGCGCATGGCGATCTTCGCGTTCATCGAGGGGTGGTGCAACCCGGGACGTCGTCACTCAGCGCTCGGATATCAGTCACCCATCAACTAAAGGACCGCCCTCGAACCGCCAGAGTTCTCCAGCCCATAACGGTCCACAAAAACCGGGGGAACGCCAACTCCAAAACGACCTGAAACGTGTTTGTCGCCGTGTCGCGATCCAGTGACTGGTGGAGACCCGCGAGCGCAGCCGTACCAAGCCCGATCCGCGGCATTTCGATGGGCATTGCGCTATTCAATCCTGAGGCCCGATTCAGCATCGAAGAGATGCACCTTGGTCTCATCGATCGACAAGCCAAAGGACTGACCAGGTTCGGCGGCATGGTGGCCGCGCAGGGCCGCCAGCACTTCGCCTTCTCCAAGATGCGACATGATCAGCGTTTCGGCGCCGGTAGGCTCTACGACTGACACCTTGATCTTGAGGTCGGCTGTGTCGCCTTCCGCCACCTCGGTCAGATGCTCGGGGCGTATTCCGAACAAAATCCTGTGCCCGGCATCAACATGCGTGGGCAGTGAGACGATCTGACCATCCTCCAGCTCCGCCCTGCCGTTCCCAAGCGATGTCGCGGGCACGAGGTTCATGGACGGCGATCCGATGAACGCAGCCACGAAACTGTTCTTCGGCCGGTTGTAAAGTTCCAGCGGCGAGCCGATCTGCGAAACGCGCCCGCCATCGAGGACGATGATCTTGTCGGCCATCGTCATCGCCTCGATCTGGTCATGGGTCACATAAACAACAGTCGTTTTGAGCTTTTGGTGGAGTTCCTTGATCTCGGTTCGCATCTTGACGCGAAGCTTGGCGTCGAGGTTGGACAGCGGCTCATCGAACAGGAACACAGACGGCGCCCTGACGATTGCGCGGCCCATGGCGACGCGCTGGCGCTGGCCGCCTGAAAGGTGGCGCGGATAGCGATCGAGCAGATCCGAAAGCCCGAGAATCTCGGCCGCGGCCTCGACCTTTGCGCGCGCTTCGGCCTTGTCCGCGCGGGCCAGCCGCAGCGAAAAGCCCATGTTCTCGGCCACCGTCATATGCGGGTAGAGCGCGTAGTTCTGGAACACCATCGCGATGTCCCGCTCCTTGGGTCGAAAATTGTTGACGACCACATCACCGATCTCGATCTCACCGCCGGTGATCGTCTCCAAGCCGGCAAGCATGCGCAGGAGCGTCGATTTTCCGCAGCCTGACGGTCCGACGAGAACGGCGAACTCGCCAGGCGCGATGTTGATGTCAACGCCATGGATCACATCGATCTGTCCGTAAGCCTTGCGGACGTCGCGCATCGAAATGGTCTTCACATCACATTCCTTCTATCGCCCGCCGCATGGCCACCGACAGGTGTTCGGAGAGCTTCTTTCTGGCGCTCGCCGCGTCGCCCGCAGCGCAGGCCTCGAGGATGGCGACGTGTTCCCCAAGCGCCCCGAAGACACGGTCGGCGCTGAGGCGAATGTTGGTTCGGATCAACCGCAGCCGCACTGCATTGATCTGGTAAAGCTCCTCGACCAACGAGTTGTCCATCGCGCTGACCACTTCGTCATGGAACCGCCAATCGACCTCGACCGCGTCATTCAGGGTGGTCGTGGAGGTGTCCGTCTGGGCTTTTGTCAGAACTGCACGCGTATCATCGAGCGTTGCGCGTGCCTTGTCCCGATCGTTCCGGCAATAATCCTCAACCGCCGTCACCTCGACCATCGCACGAAGCTGAAACGCTTCGCGGATGAACTTGGTCGTCACATCGGCCACTTGAATGCCACGCTGTGGGTGCACGCGCAAAAGCGAATCGTGCTCCAATCGCTGGATGGCCTCGCGCGCATTGCCAATCGACACGCCGGCCAGTTCAGCCAGTTCGCGCTGCGTCACAAACTGGCCGGGCCTCAACTCTCCGGCAAACAGGCGCTCTCGAAATCTCTCATAGGCTGAAATTCGGGACATCGGCTGCGGTCTTTCTTGCGGTTCATCCTGACGACGCGGCTTCGATCATACAGAACTGAATCTCTGCTACCAGTGCGCGACTACTGATAAATCTGCAATCACTCACTTGTCAATCATTGATTAATCAGTTAGCAATCAGCAATCGTTTTGGGAGCGACGCGCCGATGAACCGGGTAATTGTCGATAGAGTTCAAGCCTATGCGGTCTCGGTAACGCCTTCGCGCGGGCCAGAGTCATCGCTGGCATCCATGCCGGTCCGCAACGGGTTGCTGGTCAAGCTGACAACACGGGGTGGCGCCGAGGGTTGGGGCGAGGCTTGGTGCAATTTCCCGCCACGCGGCAATCTTGCGCGCCTGTTCCTTCTCGAAGATGTGATCGCGCCGGCGTTGATCGGAACAACGTTGCGCGACTTTCGCGATTTTCGGCCACTGTTCGAGGCGCGTTTTGCACGCTTGGCGCGCCATACCGGTGAAGTCGGCCCCTTCGCGCATTGCATCGCTGCGATAGACACCGCGCTTGCCGATATCTCGGCGCGAATCGCTGGCGAGCCATTGACGACATTCCTGAACCCGGCATCGCACTCCGAAGTCGGCGTTTACGCCAGCACGCCCGATGTCTCGCAACTTGAAGTCTCGGTCGACGAAATGGTCGCGGCCGGCCATCTGGCGGCAAAACTCAAGATCGGGTTCGACATCGAAACCGACACGCGACTTCTTGCGCGATTTACTGATCTGGCCGCAGGGCGGCTTCGCGTCATGGCGGATGCCAACCAGAAGTGGACGCTGGAAGAGGCGAAGGCGGCGATCCGGAGCATGGCTGGCTTTGGGCTGGAATTCGTCGAAGAGCCCATTGCCGCGGACGCTCCGCACGAAGACTGGGCGGAGCTTTCGGCAACGTCGGCCGTGCCGATCGCGGCAGGCGAGAACATTCTGTCCGAACAGTCGTTCCGAGACTTTGCCGACCGTGGCGGCGTGCGCGTTCTTCAGCCCGATGTGGCCAAATGGGGCGGCGTCAGCGGTGCGTTCAATGTGGGCCGGGCGGCGCGGGATACGAGCGCGGTTTGCGCTTTGCATTACATGGGAACCGCCGTCGGCCTCGCAGCATCGGCCCATGTGCTCGCGGCAACCGAAAGCGAAGGTCCGGTGGAACTTGATGCAAATCCCAACCCGTTGCGCACCGATCTGGGTGACATCGACCTGACCGTCCGGGACGGTCGCATCCGCGTTCCCGCCGGCGACGGGATCGGGTTTGTACCCGACCCTGATGCTCTGCGCGGCATGACCGTTGGAACCGCAGACATTCGCTAGCTCAAGAAACAGACTTCACAGGGAGGAAGACATGCACAAACTGCTCACATGGACCGCCACTGCAGCAATCGCGTTATCGACCAGCGGTGCTTTGGCACAAACGGAACTAACGTTCCGCTTCAACGACAGCGAACGCGAAGAGATGCGGGCCGCCCTGGACGAGTTCGAAGCGGCAAATCCGGGTATCACCGTCGAACTTCAGACGATTGCATGGGGTGATTCCCGCGATCAGTTCCTGCGTGAAGCTGCCGTCGGTCAGGGACCCGATGTCGTGCACATCGCCTTTGTCTGGACACAAGAGATGGCCGAGGCCGGAATCGTTCTGCCGATCGAACAACTGACCGAATACGGAGAGCTCCAGAACGGGTTCGAGGACTTCATTGCCACCGACCTTACAGAATATGAAGGGCAGTCTTGGGGTGTGCCGTGGTCGGCGGACACATGGGCCATGGTCTATCGCACTGATGTGCTTGAAGCCGCGGGGATCGAAGATCTGCCCCAGACCTGGGAAGACCTGCTTGCCGACAGCCGCACGATCGAAGCAAACACCGACAGTATTGGCTTCGCATTCCCGGCGGCCGATCAGGTCTGGTTCCCGTTCAACTACTATCTGTGGTCCAACGGCCTCGCCATCATCGAGGAAGACGGCGCGGGCGGATACCAGGTGGGCGCAACGACCGAGCAACTCGCCAGCGCCATGGACTACTTCAAGTCCTACATCGACGAGGGTCTGGTGCCGCGTTCGGTCCTGTCGATTGAAGTCCCGCACGATCCGGCGCTCATGCAAGCTCTGCTCGATGGCAGTCAGGGCATGGCGGCAATGCCGACCAACACTTACCGCCAGCTTCTGAGTGCCTTTGAGGAGGCCAACCCTGGCGCGGATGTGCCGTTTGCGTCGGGCGTGATGATGGCCGGAACCGAGGGGCCCAAGACCCACCTGGGCGGCCGCACGCTCGTGGTGAACTCCAACACCGAAAACCCCGAAGCGGCTTGGGCGCTTGTCCAGCATTTGACCAGTGCCGGACTTTTTGAGAACTACTACACCAACCAGTTTCCTGCACAGAAAACGCTCTTGGGCCAGATCGAGTACCGAGCCGAGGAAAGCGGGTTTGCCGAGCAACTGGCAAACAACACGCGGACATGGGGCGCTTATGCTGACAGCGGCGCCGGCGTGGGGCAGCTTTGGAACCTGACGGCCCGCGCGGTTGCCACATCGCTTTCCGGGCAGTCGTCTTCGATGGAAGCCGCCGAAGGGTTGGTCGCAGAAATCAATCGGTTGCTCGCCAATTAAGGCGCTGTAACTCGGGGGCGGCCCGCACAGGGCGGCCCCTAATTCCATGGGCAAGGACGTCACGATGGCACTCACCCCAACGGCACGTGACAGGATCAGCGCCTTCTGGATGCTGCTTCCGACTTTCTTGCTGCTGTTCGCCTTTTACCTCTATCCGACACTCTACAACCTCGAACTCAGCTTCACCGACATCACGTTGTTGCAACTGCGTCAGGGGGGCGATTTCGTCGGGTTCGCCAACTATGCGGAATTTCTGCAAAGCCCAAGCTTTCTGGACATTGCGATCAACACCGTCTTCTGGCTGACGTTCGTGTCGGTCGCCATGATGCTGATCCTCGGCCTGCTCATGGCCTTGCTGCTCAATTCCGAATTCGTTGAGCGCATGCGCATGACCACCTTCGCGCGGCTCATTCTGCTGGTCCCTTGGGCGACGCCGCCGGTGGTCGCCGTTATCGCGTGGCGCTGGCTGTTCGATCCGACGCATGGCGCGATCAACGAGGCGCTCCTGTGGACCGGCCTGATATCGGACCCGATCGCTTTTCTGGCGAACCTGAGCACGGTCTGGCCCGCGATCAACACGATCATCATCTGGAACTCCACACCGCTGGTTGCTGTCTCGCTTCTGGCGGCGCTGCAGACGATTCCCGAAGAGCAAATTGAGGCGGCGGAGATCGATGGGGCGACGCGCTGGCAGCAGTTCCGGTTCGTCACATTGCCCTATCTGATGCCGACTCTATCCATCCTGGGCCTGATGTCCGTCATCTGGACCTTCAACAACTTCGTATATGTCTGGCTGGCGACAGGCGCCGGGCCGGGCACCTACACCAACGTGCTGGCCACCGAGGTCTACATCCGCGCCTTCATCGACCTGCGCATCGGCTACAGTTCGGCCATCGGTGTCGTGATGGCGGTGGTCATGGCGGCGTTCGGCGCCCTCTACTTCCGGTTCTTCGGGCTGATGGACATGCAGGAGAAGGTGGGATGAGCGGCATCGCCGAAAAGCGGGGTCTGGCCGGCCTCATCGAGAACGGCGGAATGCTTCTTGCGCTGGCGCTCTTCATCATCTTCCTGCTCGCGCCCGCGGTCTTTGTCTTCAAAGGGTCTGTCGAGAAGATCTCCATCTCGCTGGTTGCAAGCGGCGGGGGGCTGACGCTCGACAATTATCGCGGGATCATCGAGGATGGCTATTTTCGATACGTCTTCAACAGCCTCTATATCTGCATCGCGGCCACAGGGCTGGCCTGTCTGATCGGGCTTCTGGCAGCCTACGGCCTGTCTCGCTTCCGGTTTCCGGGGCGCG
This sequence comes from uncultured Oceaniradius sp., assembly GCA_964606055.1. GTDB lineage: Bacteria > Pseudomonadota > Alphaproteobacteria > Rhizobiales > Rhizobiaceae > Roseitalea. Next base: position 20,711 of record CAZSFA010000004.1, read on the forward strand.
GGTTCATCTTTGGCGCGATCATGGGCGGGCAGTTCTTTCCCTGGATCATCCTGGTCAATCCGATCTTCATCTTCTTCGCCCGCGCCGAGCTCATCAACAGCCATCTGGGACTGATCCTGTGTTATACGGCCTTCATCACGCCCTTCACCATCTATCTGCTCGTCGGCTACCTCACGACCATTCCGAAGAGCCTTGACGAAGCCGCCCTGGTCGACGGAGCCTCAAGGTTGCAGGTGATCTTTCTGGTTATCGTGCCAGTCATGTGGCCCGGACTGGTCGCTGCGGCGACCTTCGGCTTCCTGCAAAGCTGGTCTGAGTATCTGCTGGCCTTGGCCCTCATCACGGATAACGACCTGAAGACCATTCCGCTTGGTCTCTACCAGTACTTCGGGGACGTGCAGATCGACTGGGGTGCTGTCATGGCCGGGTCCGTGGTGGCGACCTTGCCCACACTTCTGCTGTTCCTGCCGCTGCAAAAGAAGTTGGTCGCAGGCCTGACATCCGGGGCAGTGAAGTGAGCCGCGTCCCGACGTCCACACACATTCGGCCTGGGCGGCTCGAGGATGCTTGTCGATTCATCGCGCGCCCGATCGGGCCGTCCTGCCGATGCTCGAACGGTTCGGGCATCGGGATGTCGCTTTCATATGCTCCGCGATCGCGCCATCGCGAGCGTCGATTGCGTGGGCTCTGATCTTGAAACAGACCGACGCCCGAGACACTCGACATATGGGCAGATGACCTGTGGGAGTTTGCTGAGTTCGAGAATGTGTGGTGCAAACTGTCCGACCTGACAGCGCAGAGTATCGATGAGGCATTTCACACCCGCGTGTTTGCAACACCCATGCAGGTCTTCGGCACGGAACGGTTCGTCAATGGCACCACCAAGGCGGCCGTGATCGGCATGACCAAGGCCCATCGCCGCTGATCGGATCGGCGATGGCATTCGCTGCAACGTTATCCGCGCTGGCACGGTCGATGGCCCGTCGCTCCACGACCGTCTGAGAACCGCCGGCAATCACGAGGCCGCGCAAGCCGCATTTGTGGCGCGCCAACCCAAATCGCCACGGTATTCACGCCGAGAGGCAATTGATATACCAGTAGACAATACGATTGGTGAGTGGGGAAGCGCAGGATGGACAGGTTGGATCAATTGCGCGCCCGTCTTGGGCCGGCGCAAGTTCTGACGGGCACCGATGCCAAACGCTATGGACAAGAGTGGACCGGCAACTACCATTCGGCACCGTTGTGTGTTGTGCGTCCAGCGACAACCGACGATGTCGCGGCGGTTTTGCAGATGGCCAACCAGACAGGCACGCCAATCGTGCCCGTTTCGGGCAACACGGGCCTGACCGGCGGCACCCATGCCGACGGCGCCATCATGGTTTCGCTGGAGCGATTGAACCGCATACACGCCGTCAAACCTGAGGCGCGGGTCGCCATCGTCGACGCGGGCGTTGTGTTGACGGCGTTGCACAATGCAGTCGCCGAGCACGGATTGCATTTTCCGATGACCTTCGGCGCTCGAGGGTCGTGCATGATCGGCGGCATGCTGTCGACCAATGCGGGCGGTTCAAACGTGCTCCGCTTCGGCTCAACACGAGATCTGTGCTTGGGACTTGAGGTGGTGCTGCCGTCAGGCCAGGTCATGGATTTGATGGGCGAACTGCACAAGAACAATTCGGGCTACGATTTGCGGCACTTGATGATCGGGGCAGAGGGAACACTGGGCATCATCACGGCGGCGACCCTCAAACTCGTGCCTGCGCCGCGCGCCCGCGCCACGGCGTTGATTGGACTGTCGCGGGTGGAAGACGGGCTGCGGCTGCTCAATCGGCTGCAGGAGGAGACGGCGGGTGCGGTAGAAGCGTTCGAGTTGATGCCACTGGACTACCATGATCGCTACGACGCCATTCATCCGGAGAAGGTCTTTCCGCTGGCCACGCGCAATCCGATCACGATCCTGATCGAATTGAGCAGTGCCGCGCCTCGTGATGCGGAAACGGGTTCACGCGGGGCGCAACGGCTTTCCACGCAATTGGAAGAGGTCTTGTGGCAGTTTCTCGAAGACGGTTTGATCTCAGACGCCGCAGTGGCGCAAACCGAGGCGCAGCGAGCAGCGTTTTGGGCACGGCGTGAAGCCGCAGGCGAAATCGTGTCTGACGGCAGACCGCGCGTCGACACCGATGTCGCGCTGCCGCTCGACGCAGTGGAGGATTTCCTGCGTGCGATGGAGGCGCGGCTGCCCGAGTTTGAGGCAGGTGCTTCAAGCTTCTTCTGCGCCCATCTGGGCGATGGCAACGTGCACTACGCGGTGTGTCTGGACCGCGACGAGGCAGCCCTGAAGGACCGAGTGGTTGAGGCGATAGAGGACGAGGTCGCCGCGCGGAACGGGTCGTTCTCCGCAGAGCACGGCGTGGGCCTGTCAAAACTCAACACCATGGCACGGCGCAAGGACAAGGTGGCATTGGACGCGATGCGGGCAATCAAGGCCGCGCTCGATCCCAACAACATCTGCAATCCCGGCAAGGTGCTGCCGGCGGCCTGAACAGGATCAGAGTGCGCGCAATCGCACATCCCGATGCCCTTGCACCTTCTGTCAAAACGGCATTGGGTAAGTCTTGGCTGACGGTCTTCGTTGCCTTCGTTGCGCAGACACCTCAACACCGCACACGCGGCATGTCGTCCGCGTCGAGCCGGAGTTCGATGAGCAGCGGCCGGTCGCGCGTCGCGATTGCCGTGATCGCCGTGTCCAGGTCCGCCGCGCTTCCCACCGTCACGCCCGTGCCGCCCAATGCCGTACCGATGGCTGCGAACGATGGCCACTCGAACTGGGACAGGCCAGGATTCATGTCCCGATCGGTGAACTGGATATGTTCGGCGCCATAGGCACTGTCGTTGCAGACAACGACGATCAGATCGCGCTTCGCCCGCACGGCGGTGTTGAACTCGTTGAGACCACCCATCATGAAGCCTCCATCGCCGGTGAAATGCAGCACCGGTACGTCGGGAGCGGCGCATCCGGCGCCAATCGCTTCCTGCAGACCAAGTCCGACCGAACCGAAGTTCACCGTCATCAGAAAGCGCTGCGGATGCGGGGCCGAAATCCGGTACCAAACCTCCGTCATGAAGCGCCCAACGTCGGTCGACAGAATCCGGTCCTTCGGAACCGCCTCCTCCAACCGTTCCAGTGCCTGAACGAAGTCGATGGAGCCGGCCCGCGCCTCCTTGCCGCCGCGCTCGGCAGGACGAGCAGTCAATGTCCCGCCGTCCAGTTCCGCCGTAAAGCCGGTGGCCGGGATTTCGGCCTCATCGAGCCAGTGGACGATGTTGTCGGCGGTCAGGCGGGAGTCGGCGATCAGCGCCGCGCCCGGCAGCATGTTCTTGCCGATTTCAGCTGGTGTGTTGTTGACCTGCACGACGCGCTTGCCCTTCAGAAGCGTTCCCTCGGCTGTTGTGAAGCCATTCAGGCTGGAGCCGAAGGCGACAACGCAATCGGCCTTTGCGATCGCATTTTGTGCCTCGGGCGTCGACAGCGTGCCAAAGATGTCCATGTTGTAGGGGTGGTCGTTGAACAATCCCTTGGCCTTGACCGTTGTCGCCAATGGCGCGTGCATCCGGTCGGCCAGTCTGATCAGCGCATCGCGCGCGTGGATCGCGCCGCGGCCCGCCAAGACGATCGGGCGCCGCGCCGAGGCAATCATGCCCAACGCCTCGTCGAATGTCGGGCCCTCCGGCACATAGGCGGGGGTGTCAAAGACGGGATGGACGATCGTCCCCGGCGCGCCCTCCATCCACATGAAGTCGTTGGGCATGTTGAGCACGATCGGCCGTCGTTCGACCCGCGCACGATAAAAGGCGCGCGCCACGTCCTCCGTCGCGCTCTGTGGTGTGCGGACCTGCTCGAAGCCAGCGCCAGTGACCTTGACCACCTCTCGCTGATCGATGTTCTGATCGTGCCGGGGGTTGTCCACCGCCGTGTCGCCGGCCAGGAGCACCATCGGAGTCTGTGCGCGCGCACCCTCTGTCAACGCGGTGACGCAGTTGGTCAGCGCAGGCCCCTGGGTAATCGTTGCGGCCCCGACCCGGCCCGAAACATGCGAAAATGCCAGGGCCATCAAGACCGAACTGCCCTCATGTGCCGCCGGCACGAAGGTACCGCCATGGGCGCGGACAAAATGATCGACGACGAACAGGTTCGCATCGCCCATCAGACCGAACAGCGTCTCTACCCCGTGAGCCGCAATGGCATGGGCGATCGTTTGGTGGACGTAGGGATTGCGTGACATTGCCCCGCCTCTTTTGCTCAGGTTTTGACGCGAATACGCACGCCGGCGTGCGGCGGGCGAGTCGCGGATTGGTCGTACGAACGTTCACGCATGATGTCGTGCCGAGGCCCATGCGACTGACACCAGCCGGCCGTCCTGGTCCTTGACCCAGATTTCCAGACGGGTCGTGACCGCGTTGCGCCGCGCGTCCTGGGACGCGATTTTGCCCGCAACGGTCAGCGTCGAACCCGGAAAGACCGGAAGCAGAAACTTGGCCTTGAGGCGACCGGTCGTGAACCATGCGGCGCCGAAGAAATCGGTGCACAGTTCCGAAACGTAGCCCGCCACCTGCATGCCTTGAGCGATCGTGCTTTCGTATCCGTGCTGCCGGGCCAAAGCGATGTCGTTGTGAATGTTGCGCTCATGCTCGCCAACGAATGAGTAGAGCGAAATCTGACCCTGCGTGATCGCCTTCGTCTTCGGCATCATGGGGGTACCGGGTGCGATCTCGGGCGCAGCCTTGTCGATGGGCTCAACGTCGATCGTCCGTGGGTCAATTCTGTCGTTTGACGAGGGAGTGTTCACACCATCCGCGACTGTGCCGGCAGGCACGTGCATCATGTCGATCTGGCGATGCGACACCAGCAGATTGCCTTTCCCATCGCGCGCTTCAGCTTCCATGACCAGGTAGCCTCTGTCGCCCCGCACCGACTTGTCGGTGAACCGACCGGTGATTGTAGCTGTGTCGCCCACCGGCATCGGAGCATGAAACGACAACTCCGCCATCGTATGCAGCGCGTCGAAGCTGCTGCGGTCGTAGTGTGAGTATTTGACCGCGAGCAGATCATTGGCGAGCAGCGCCGCATGAGCCACGGCACCGCCAAAAGGAGAGGCGGTCCCAAGGTGCCAGGATCGGTAGTCGTCCAAGCAAAAGGCATACTGCTTCACCAGCGCCGCGGTGACCGGGATCTGCATCGGACCAAGGGCATGGCCGACCTCGATCTTGTCGAAGGCGGCCTTCATTTTTCCCGACCAACGATCGTAGTTTGGACCACGCGCGCGCGGTGCGGATTTACGTTGGGCCATACGGGTTGCTCTTCTGGCTCAATGAAGGCGCTCAGGACGCCGGACTGACGCTCAAGGAGCCGGTTCGGCGCTCAAGCGTCTTGCGGCGGGTCGTCCCAACCCGCGTCAATCACGGGCGGTTTGCCGAGGAGAGACGGCAAGCCGCAATCGAACGGCCATGCAGGCGCGGCCCGGACCTGATGGCACGGGCCGCACAGGAGGTGACATCTACATGCCGTGAGTCTCAGGATCGACCTTGCTCCAGACTTCAGACCACAGCAGATCGGCCAACGCTGCTTCATCGCCCGAAATGTCAGCTGTCAGACCGTTCCATTTGTCGACCAGCGCCCTGAAACGCTCAACCTGGGAACTGACATCGGCAAGGCCGTAATTCTCCTCGACCCGCGCCGTGGCCGCTTCCACGTCTGCCTCGACGAAAGCCTCATGCGCTGCCAGCAGCGAGGCATCGGGCTCCAGCAACTGCACACCCAACTCCGCCGCCTCGGCCATGGACTCATCGTTGAACCTGTCGAACCCGACCGTCGTATGGGCGACACCGCGAGACGTGACCGACAACATGGCGGCGCGCTGCTCGGTGGTCAGGCTTTGCCAAGTCTGACGGTTGATCGAGTAGATCGAGATACCATTGTAGGTTCCCAGCGGCAGATCGGTGACGTAATCGACCATCTCGTGCAAGCTGAGGCCGATCAACTCGGCCCTTGCCAGCGCCACCGCATCAATCATGCCCTGACTGAAAGCCTCGTAGGTCTCGTCGAATGCGATCTGAACCGGGATGCCGTCAAATGCCTCGACCCAGCGCGTGGCCGATGCCGACCGTACGCGAAGCGCTTCAACGTCTTCAACCACCTGAACCGGCTTGGTCGACATGATGTCGAACGGCGGTGTGCCGGGCGATCCCAGATAGACCTGGTTCAGCGCCTCATACTCGGAAAGGCACTCGGGACAGGTGAACATGTACTCCGAAATCGCGCCCATCATGGCGGTGGCGCTGGACCCCAGAAAAGCCAGCTCGTTGACCACATTTGTGTTGCGCAGTTCGGCCGGCAGCGTGTGGGAGGCGACAAAACCCATGTCGGCAATCCCGTCACGAATGCCGTAAGGCGCTTCGCCAACGCTCAGCAGCGAGCCGTAAAAGGCTTCGACGGTCAGGGCTCCTTCGGTCGCCTTGGGCAACTCCTCGGCCAGGAACTTGTAGGCCTCGGACCAACCATGGTTGGGTGGAAAGCCCACACCGGCGCGCAACTCGCGCGACTCGGCGTAGCTTGCTGTCGGCGTTGCCATCGCCGCTGCCGCAACCACGGCTGCCGCCGCAGTGCCGAGCAAAGCCGCTCTCATGGTCCCCATGTCGTTATCCTCCCGATTCAAATGGAAACATCGTTTTCTCAAAATTGCAAATACCAATATATTGGTAAAAGCGACTTGCGTCAACAGCGCCTGGTGAGCGCTGAGGGCGGGTCGCTGAAACTGTGCAAACCTCGTCTCCGACGGCCGGTTCGGCGCACCGCTTTGCGTTGGCATCATCGCCGACGGTTCCGCCGACCTGAACGGCCTGTTCGAGGGCTGGCAATCAGTCCATCAGCGAAGGCAGGAAGGTGATGATCTGCGGAAACGCGACCAACAGCACCACGACCACCAGATCGGCCAGCAGGAACCACATGATGCCGCGAAACACGGTTGTCAGACTCGCTAGGTTGCCGATGACGCCCTTGATGACAAACACATTCAGACCGATCGGCGGTGTGATCATGCCGATTTCGAGAAACTTGACGAGGAAGACGCCGAACCAGATCATGTCGACCTGCGCGCCTTCGAGAACTGGCAGCAAGACCGGCAAGGTCAGCAGCATGGCGCCCAAGGGCTCAAGGAACATGCCGAGCAGAATGTAGAGCAGCGAGATTCCTATGATGAGCAGGATCGTGTCGGTCCCGAAGCCCATGATGAAGTCCGAGATGACGTCGGTTGCGCCGGACAGCGCCAGGAACCGGGTCAACAGATTGGCGCCGACCGCGATGAAGAAGAGCGTTCCGGTCGTCGCCAGCGTCTCAACGATCGATTTCCAGAGGACCTCAAGATTCAGCCGACCCTTAACCCAAGCGATGACGATTGAGGAAAAGGCGCCAACTGCGCCGGCCTCTGTCGCCGTGAACAATCCAAGAAACAGGCCACCCAAAACGGCCACGACCAGAAGCAGTATCGGCCATGTTTCACGCAGGTGATGCAGTCGTTCGGACAGCGGCGGCATCGTGTCGGGTCGCGGCGCCAGAGACGGGTTGATCCAGGCCCGGATGACAATGGTCAACACATAGGCGACGGCGGTCAGGAGGCCGGCGCCGATGCCTCCGATGAACAGCTTGCCGATCGATACTTCGGCGAAGACGCCGAACAGAATGAGCAGGATCGACGGCGGAATCAGGGCGCCAAGCGTCCCGGCCGCGGCGATGGTGCCGGTGGCCAGGGCCGGATCGTAGTTCTTCTTCATCATCTCCGGTATGGCGATCCGCCCCATGGCCGCGGCGCATGCGACCGATGATCCGGTGACAGCAGCAAATCCGGCAGAGCCGAAAACCGATGCGACGGCCAGCCCGCCAGGCATCCAGGCAAGCCAGGTCCGGCCAGCATCAAACAGGCTGCGCGTCAGTCCCGCATGGTAGGTGACATAACCCATCAGAAGGAACATCGGGACCGATGAGAGCGTCCACTTGGCGGCAAAGTCATAGGGCACCGCCGACAGGATGCCCCAGGCCGGGCGCTCACCCAGCAGCACCCAGATCCCGGCGAACGGCACAACGATCAGCGCGATGCCGATGGGAACGCGCAAGATGAGCAGAACAAGCAGGACGCCAATGCCAACAAGGCCAATCAGTTCGTTTTCCATCGGCTAGTCCACCCCCATCTCGGGACGTTCGTCGTGGGCGTCCATCGGCGTCTCGCCAAGACCGCTGGCAGTGCCCGTAACGGCTCGTGTGAAACGATAGAGAAGGACCAGCGAGAACAGGCCGAAGCCGATCGGCAGGACGAAATAGCTCGGCCAGATGACGATCGGGACGTTTTGCTCGATGAGGAAGGCGCCGACCTGGAACTTCTTGACCGCTTCGGTCCAAAGACGCATGGCGACAGCGCCAGTCACAATCGCTGAGACAAGCCAAGTGACAGCGGCCATCCAGCTGCGCACTCGCGTCGAGAAATGCTGAACCAGCACCTCAACCGTTATATGCGCGTTGAGCTTTTCGGCCAGCGCCATCGGCAGAAACGCGATCATGACCATGTAGTAGTGCGCGACGACGATCGTTGTTGCCGGGATGGACGTTTGGAAGAGGTTCTTCAGCAAGACGTCGACGACAATTTGAAGCATCATCAGCACGACACCCGCGGCGCCGATGACGGTCGATGCTGTCACCAGCCAACCCAGCAGTCGCCCAGCAACAATCATCAATGCACCATGGTGTTGTGCGGCGCAGAGGGCTCCACCCCATCGGCCGCGCGCGCAACGGGACACGCCCGTTCGCAGTCAACCGCATTGCTCATCATGCGGCGCCTCCCCTTCAAGCGGGTTGTTGATCGGCGGCCAATCCACTCCCGTGGCTTCAACGCAGCCGGCATCCCCCAATTGATGTACTGGTATATTGCATAGTTTGGCCAGCCGCTCAAGTCACATATCTCGGTGATGGCGCACGACGAACGGCCGACAGTCTGGTGTCGACGGGCGAGTGGAAAGGGCGGGGTGGAGCCGACGGAGTTCAGGCAAGGTGTCCGGCGGTCAGTCGCGCGGACATCCCACCTCCGACCACTCGGGACGAAGCGCAAAGACACTCAGTGCGATCTCGGCGGGCCGTTGGCGGACGCGATCAACGGAGCGCCTACTGTTCACCGGCGATCGTCAATCAGCGTCCCTTGAAGACCGGCGAGCGCTTTTCGACGAAGGCCCTGGTGGCCTCCTTATGATCTTCGGTTTCTCCGGCGAGTTCATGGTGCATCGCCTCAAGGTCGAAACAGCGCGCAAGCGACTCTGTCTCGGCGGCATTCATGTTTCGCTTGATATAGCCAAGCGTCACCTTGGGGCCGCCGGCAAAACGGTTGGCAAGCGCCATGGTTTCGGTTTCCAGATCGGCGTCATCAACCACGCGGTTCACAAGGCCGATCGCCAGCGCTTCAGCGGCGTTGATCTTGTCGGCGGTATAGTAGAGCTCACGCGCTTTCGCCGTGCCGACCAGATGGGTCAGGAAATAGCTGCCGCCGAAGTCGCCGGAGAAGCCGACATTGGCAAAGGCGGTCGTGAACTTGAGCGTGTCCGAGGCGATCCGCATGTCGCAGGCAAGCGCGAATGAGGCGCCCGCGCCGGCGGCCGGGCCGCGCATCATGGCGATGGTGGGTTTCGGCATCTCATGCAGAAGCCTGGTGAACTCCATCCAGCGCCGCAGCCGCTGCACCTTGGCTTCAAGCGTGTTGTCGGCAAACTCGCTGCCCTCGGACATTGCCTTGACGTCGCCACCGGCACAGAAACCTCGGCCAGCTCCGGTCAGCACCACGCAGCCGATCGAGCGATCGACCGCCAGACGTGCGGCCTCGGCGTTCAGCGCCTCAAGCATTTCGCTCGTGAACGCATTCAGTCGGTCGGGTCGGTTCATGGTCAGCACGGCAACGCCATTGTTTTCTTCCACCAGAAGATGGTCGGTCATGTTCTCTCTCTTTCATGCAGCGCGCGGCCAACTCAGGCCGCAAGGTTGAAACGGACCTGCATCAGGTCGAAGAAGCCGTCGCCGCAGGACAAGGCGTGCCGTCTGGCGCGGCGCAGCGCCTCCGTCTTGTCGTTCATGCGGAGATCGACGGCCCGGATCCCGGAGTGTTTGTCGGACGCCGCCGTTCGGAAGCGCACGGTGCCGCCGCCCGACAGAGGCATGTCGACACCGCCCTCGACCGCGATGACCGGTTCATCGAGCAGGCTGGACCAGGTGGCAGCCTGCGTTGCGGGATCGGCACTGACCAGTTCGACTCCTGTCATCGCTGCGGTCAGCCCCGCCTGAACCCGGTGCTGCCAATCCGGACCGGCCCAACGCCAATGGCAATGCTCATCCTGCGGATCCGGCGCTTCAATGAAGGCATCGACACCGAGGATCACGCCGCCAACGTCGACCGGATGGAACTGCGAAGCCGTACAGCTTTCGTCATCGTGACGGACGATGACGCGGACCCCGCTTTCTTCTGCGCGTGAACGCGCGAGCATCCCGTCGGCGGCCTGGAGGATCACCATGTAGCCGGCGTCACCGCCCTTACGATCTAGAAAGCGCGCACAGGCCGTACCGTCCCGGACCGGCGCGAGAATTTCGAGGAAGTTGCTGCCGACCGGGATGACACCGTTTTCCAGCCCGAACACGGCAACGCCCGGATCACGGTAGGCGCATCCGAGGCCCAACACGTCGCCCAGAACGTGCTCTGCCGGTGCAAGCTCGCGCGCCGCGAAGGCGATTTGGCGCAATCGCATCATGTTTCCTTGCGCGGGATCGGCCTGCGTTGCGCAGCTTCGCATTGCCCGTGACCAAAAATCAGTTCCGAAGTACCAGTATATCACATGGGCGGGACGCATGTTCAACCCCGTGGCAGCGGCCTGCAGGACACGGTCGAGACATCTTTGCTGCGGCCGCCAGCGCCTCGGCAAAAAGCCTTGCGGGCCACCTCCTTCAATGCAATATATTAGTAAACCAACTGGTCGGCGCATTGTTGCCCCTCGCGGAAAAGGGCTGGCGCCGACGTGTCGCAGACGGGAACACCATCGCATGTCGAACATGGTTGTCGAAACGGGTGCGGAGCGTACGCTCGCGCACGTTTTGCGCCGGCGTGCCGAGCAAATGGGCGACAAGCCGTGGATCGTTATGGATCAGGCTCAGTACACGTTTGCGATGATGGAAACGGAGTCCAACCGCCTGGCAAGCGGGCTTGCGGGAATCGGAATCGATCGCGGGCAGACAGTTTTGCTGCTGTTGCCCAATACAATCGGCTTCATCGCCTGCTGGTGCGCGCTTGCCAAGCTGAGCGCTGTTCAGGTCCCGATCAACACCGCCTATCGCGGCGGCATCCTGGCGCATCAGATCAATGACTCGCAGGCGTCGATCATCGTGGTCGACCTGCAGCTCCTTGCGCAACTGGACGAGATCGCTGCGACACTCGTCAACCTGAAGCAATGCGTGATCCATGGCGCCCATGGCAGCCTGGACGAAGCGAAGGCGGCGGCGCCGCGCCTGTCGGCCCAATGCCACTTCATTGTCTATGAAGATCTGCTTGCCAGCGATGCGCCGCCGCCCGATCGGGATCCGAGGACCTTCGATCTGGCGGCGATCATGTACACATCCGGCACCACTGGCGCCTCCAAGGGCGTGATGATATCCCATGCGCAAGCCTTTGAGTATTCGTCGGTTTCGGCGCTTGCCGTGGCGCTCGGGCCCGACGATGTCTACTACACGCCGCTGCCTTTGTTCCACGTGGCCGGGCAGTGGGCGGTGGTTTATGGCTGTGCCATCTTCGGCGCCACGGCGGTCGTGACGGACAGCTTCAGCGTGCAGAGGTTCTGGCCCGATGTTGCCCGTCATGGCGCCACCACCACCTTCATGCTCGGCGCCATGGCGAACTTTCTGTACCGTCAACCGGCCAGCGACGATGACGCCCGGACGCCGCTTTCCAAGGTGCTGATGGTGCCGGTGATCCCGGAGTACCGGGACTTCGAACGGCGTTTCAACTGTCGGATATCAACCGCCTATGGCTCGACCGAGTTTGGCGGCTGCGGCAGCTACCATGTGCTCGATGTGCCCAACGTCCATACCTGCGGCCGAGTTCTGCCCGAACGCTACGACCTCAGGATCGTCGACGAGAACGATGAGGAAGTGCCGATCGGTCAGGCCGGCGAGATCGTGGTGCGCCCGCGAGAGCCCTGGACCGCCATGGCCGGTTACTGGAACCGACCAGACGCCACGCAAAAGGCGTGGCGCAACCTTTGGCTCCACTCCGGCGACATTGGAAGATTGGACGCGCAGGGCAATCTCTACTTTCTCGACCGCGCCAACGATGCGATCCGCCGCCGCGGAGAGAACATCTCTTCAATCGAGGTCGAAAACGAAGTCAACGCCCACCCCGCGGTACTGGAGTGCGCCGTCTTCCCGATCGCATCGGCGGACTCCGAGCAGGAGGTCGCGGTCGCCATCGTGACAAAGCCGAACGCGGCGCTCGACGCCGAGAACCTGATCCGGTTTTTGGAGCGGCGCATGGCCTATTTCATGGTGCCGCGTTACGTCGAAATCACCGAGGCACTGCCAAAGACACCAACCGGCAAGATTCAAAAGCATGTTCTTCGCGCACGTGGTCTGACCGATGCGACCTGGGATCGCGAGGCCGCAGGCGTCAGGGTCCGGCGTTGACATGATGCGCGATCCGAATACAGCCATGATCTTTGGCCGTTGTGACGCCGTCGCCACGTGCAGCCTTCTGATTGAAGGGCGGTAAGGAGTGGTCTTGCAAACCACCGAAAACCCCGGGGCGCTGGGCTTCGATCAGCAACGGCTCGCCCGCATTCGCCCGTGGATGCAGCGCTACGTCGATGCCGGCAAGCTTCCCGGAGCGCTGACCCTCATCGCCCGGCGCGGTGAGATCGCGTTCATCGACAGTGTCGGCCACCGCGATGCCGAGCGTCGGTTCCCATTGGACGCCGATACGTTGGTTCGCATCTACTCCATGACCAAACCGATCTCCTCGGTGGGCTTGATGATGCTCTATGAGGAAGGGATCTTCCATCTTGACGACCCCGTGGCCGCCTACGTTCCCGAACTCGCCGACCTCAAGGTCCTGAAGTCCGGCGCGACATCCATTGATGACACCGAGCCATGTCGCAATCCGCCGACGATCCACCATGTACTCACCCATACCTCGGGCTTCTCATACGGCATGCAAGGCGGGGTGCTTGGCGAAGCGATGGCAACGGCCAAGCTCGACTTCGGACCACGCCGTGGCGGTCTGGACAGAATGATCGGCAGCCTCGCGGAGATGCCGCTGTTGTTTCATCCGGGCAGCCGCTGGAACTATGGCGTTTCGACAGATGTCGTCGGCCGGTTGATCGAAGTCATCGCTGGCAAGCGACTGGACATCTTTCTGCGGGAACGCATCTTCGAACCACTTGTCATGGGCGACACTGGCTTCGGCGCACCGGCGGACAAACTCGACCGGTACGCCGATTGCTTCAGGAAGGCCGAAGACGGCTCGATGCAAGTCTTGGAGACGGCCAACGAGTCGATCTTCCATGCCGAAAAGGCCGACACGTTCTCCGGCGGCGGTGGACTCGTCTCGACGGCCCGGGACTATCTGCGGTTTGCCGAGATGCTCAGGCGCAACGGTCGCGTTGGGGATGATTGGCTGATCGGACCTCGTACCTTGAGCTTCATGACGCGCAACCACCTTCCCGGAGACTTGGCCTCGATGGGTCAACCGGTCTTTGCCCAAACGTCATATGAGGGGATCGGTTTCGGCCTTGGTTTCTGGGTAATGCTCGATCCGACCAGATCCGGCATGGTTGGCTCGGCCGGCGACCATGGCTGGGGTGGCATGGCGTCCACAGTCTTCTGGGTCGATCCGATCGAGGACATGGTGGTGATCTTCATCAGTCAGTTGGTGCCGTCCAGCGCTCATCCGATCGACAAGGAGCTGCGCGCACTTGTTTACCAGGCGCTCACGGATTGAAGGGGGAGCATCGAACGATGGTCCGAAAGACGGGTCACCGTCCGTAGCGTGCTGCGGTTGACAGAAGGTGCCACAACTGAATCAGGCAAACGAAAGGGGTTATGATGGATCTGGGAATCAAGGGTAAGCGAGCGCTGGTCACGGCTTCATCCAAGGGCTTGGGGCTGGGCTGCGCACGGGCACTCGCCGAGGCGGGCGTGGATCTGGTGATGAACGCGCGGACTGCCGATGTGCTTGAGGCCTCGGCACAGGCCATACGCGAGGACTTCGGCGTCAGCGTTGCCGCCGTGGCCGCCGACATCGTCGATCCCGAGGGGCGGCAGTCGGTGATTGATGCTGCGGGCGACATCGACATCCTGGTTACCAATGCCGGCGGGCCACCCCCCGGCAGTTGGGAGAACTGGGACCGAGATGACTTCATGGCCGCGCTCGATGCAAACATGCTGACGCCGATCGCGCTGATGAAGGCGAAACTGCCGGCCATGATCGATCGTCGCTGGGGGCGGGTCGTGAACATCACATCACAGTCCGTGAAGGCGCCGATAGCTGTGCTTGGCCTGTCGAACTCGGCGCGCGCAGGTCTGACGGGTTATGTCGGTGGTACTTCGCGCCAGGTCGCGCCCTTCGGCGTCACGATCAACAACATGCTGCCCGGGACGCACGCAACAGACCGAACCGAACAACTGGACCGAAGCGCGGTCGAGAACCAGGGCATCACACTTGACGAGGCGCGCGCCAAGCGTCTGGCTGGCGTTCCCGTGGGTCGATCTGGGACGCCTGCGGAGTTTGGGGCGATGTGCGCGTTCCTGTGTTCGCAAAACGCCGGTTTCATCGTCGGGCAGAACATCCTCTTGGACGGCGGCGCGGTGAACCTGTCGATGTGACGTAGATACAGGGCGTCTGGCGTTCGCGGCCCGGACCGACACCATCCGATGCCGGTTGCTTCGGTGGGCCGGCATCAAACGCCAGACCACGCTGGCGGTCTGCGATCAGCCCAGTGGTCGGCACACTGTGGCTCGACAACACCCAGCCGATGACCGTGAATGGCGCCATTGACACAAGGATGATTTCCGAACCAATATACTGGTAGACAGATGAGATGCGATGGGGCCCCGTCGTCGAACGTTGACGGATCTGCCGTTCGGCACCGCCATTGCGCATCAGGAGGATGGTCAAGCCATGAGGCTACAGGACAAGGTCGCTCTCGTGACAGGTGCCGGCAGAGGCATCGGCCGTGCCATCGCGCTTTGTCTGGCCGATGAGGGCGCAGACGTGGCCGTCAACTCTCTGGATGAAGACGTCAAGCGTGTGGCCGATGAGATCAAGGTGCAAGGTCGGAAATCGCTCGCACTGGTGGCGGACGTGACAGATGAACGACAGGTCAATGGAATCGTCCAGGCGATGCTGGACGCGTTCGGTCGGATCGACATCCTCGTCAACAATGTCGGTGGGCACGGACCGACCCACTATCAGCGAACCGACGAGGCGTTCGTCCATCAATCGATCGCTGAATGGGATGAAGCCTTCGCGATCAACTTGAGGTCGGCGGTCATGATGTGTGCGGCCGTTGCTCCTCACTTTATCGCGCAAACAAGTGGCAAGGTGCTGAACGTGTCATCGGTCGCTGGTGTTCGTGCAGCGCCTCGCAACATGGCGTACGGCGCATCGAAAGCCGGGGTGATCTCATTCACCAAGACCTTGGCCGAAGAACTCGGTGAGCATGGCATCAATGTCAATTGCGTTTGCCCCGGCCGGATCGATACCGCGCTCTATGAAGAAGACGAGGCGCAGTTTGTCCGCCTCAATCCAGAAGCCGGTGGTGAAACACCCAAGCAACGACTGCGCGCCTATCAGCAAGCGCAATTCATAAAAAGAGAGGTGTCGGCCGAGGATGTGGGGCGCGCCGTGGCTTTTTTGGTGTCCGACGACGCCAGGAGCATCACCGGACAGACTTTGACGGTGAATGGCGGAAGCCGCGTCGACTAGGCCGTTGCGGCCCCTTCACGGCTTCAAGGCGGATTGGGTGGCAGCGCGGTGCGAAGCACCCTGTATCAGGCCTGCTGGCACCAGTTCTGACACGGTCGCCGGGAAGCGCAAGCAGCTTGATGGGACAGCAATCAGGCCTACCGGCCGATCGAGCGGGCGAGAAGGTCTGATGCGCGCCGGGAAGAACACTGACTTCAGAGCATCAAACAAACGAAACACGCGGGAGTACGACGTGGCCGGAACAAACAACAGCAGCGCGGATTTTTACGTCGCAACGGACGGCAACGATGCGTGGTCGGGCTCACTGGACAGGCCCAACGCCGATGCGACTGATGGCCCGTTCGCCACATTGGCGAGAGCGCGCGACGCCGTGCGCGATCGAAGGGAACGTCAGGACGACCGTGACATCAAGGTGTTGATCCGGGGCGGCCGGTACGCTCTGCAATCGACGGTCGTGTTTGGACTGCTCGACTCTGCCCCGCCCGGGCACACGACCAGCTACGAAGCGTATCCAGGCGAAAAGCCGGTCTTCAGCGCCGGCGTCAAGATCGATGGTTGGGAAATGCTGGGCAACGAAATACCGCGCGGGCTTGCGGAACTGGCCCAAAGCAAGGTGTTTGTGGCCGACGTACCCGCCGATCTGGGCCGTTTCCGCGTGCTCTACGATGGCGACCGACGCCTCACGCGCGCACGATCCGACGGGTTTATCCCGACCCAGCGATACGTTCGCACACCAACCACGGGCGGGACCAACTACAATCTTGAGGACTATGACGGCCTGCTCGACAGTCTTCGCTTTTTTGGGTTTCCCAAGGGGATGCTCAAGAAATGGGACAACATGGACGACGTCGAGCTGATGATCCGGGCCAGCATACCCTGGACCATGCAGATTCTGCCGCTCGACGACGTCGATGAAGAACTGTGCTTGGCCAAGACCGCCCTGCCCAGCAACGAGCCTCTCAAGGCGCAGGGCGGCGCGCACTACGAAACCGGCGAAAAGACCGCTTGGATCGAGAATGTTCTTGAAGCTCTGACCGGACCCGGAGAGTGGGTGCTCAACACCAAGGAGAACAAGCTCTATCTTTGGCCGCATGGGGATGAGCCAGGCGATGAGATCTTTGCCCCTGGACTCACCGAACTCATCCGTGTGGAAGGCGAAATCGACCTCGATGGGCCGAGCGACACCCCGGTCCGTGGTATTGCGTTCAAGGGCCTGTCGTTCACACACGGTGACCGCTCGGTTCTCGAAGAGACCGATGTCTCCATCCAGCACGACTGGCAAATGTTCGACAAAGCAGACGCGCTGGTCCGTCTGCGGGGCGCCGATGATTGCGTAATCGAGAGATGCCGCTTCTTCAACAGCGGCGCGTCCGCCATCAGGCTCGACTTGCACTGTCAGCGCAACCGCATCGACCGCAACGAGATGAGCCATCTGGGAGGATCGGGCGTCCTGCTGATCGGCTATGGTCCGGGAACCAAAGACGTCAACAAATTCAACAAGATCATCAACAATGAGATTCATCATTCCGGCGAGATCTACTGGCACTCGCACGGCATCATCGTACATCAGAGCGGCGAGAACGCGATCTCGCACAACTACATTCACCACATGCCGCGCAAGGCGATCTGCTTGTGTGGTGTAAGGGCGCATTTCTTCGACCCCGACGATCCGGCCAATTTGCTCAAGACACGGGAATGCGCGCCGCTGATCCGCTGGCATGAGATTGAAGACGTCGAGCGCGTGCAAGACGAGGGGCGCGAGGCACGGCGCATCTACGACGCAAAGTGGCCTGCGGTCTTGCGTTACCTGCACACAAAAGACAACCTTGTTGAATGCAATGAAATATATCGCGCCGGACAAATGTTTGGCGACGGATCAATCATAAATATTTCAGGCGCCGGAGAAGGAAACACAATTCGCGGAAATTATATTCATCACATATTCAACAAAAATCTGCACGGCGCCATCCGCACTGATGACTTCCAGACCGGCACTCTGATCGAAGAAAACGTCATCTACAAAACGAACTCTTGCGGCATCATCATCCGACATGAGAATTATGTCATCAACAATGTCGTCTGCGACGTTCACCCCGGTTGCTATATGTGGATCGGTCAGCGGCGCACGGATGGAACACGGATCGAAGGAAACATATTCCTCCACACTGGGCGCGAGAAGAAGACGCGACACCGATACCGGTGGGACGGGATGTTCTACGCGCTCGGCGCGCGCATCATTGATCAGTACAACGTCTTTGAGCATCTCGGCCGGATGGAGCGGGGCGAGATCGACGGCAACATCTATTATGACACCGGGCACGTCGACGGGTCCGAAGACGTCATCGATGATTTGCGAGCCATCGGCCGGGAAGCCAATGGCGCGTTTGTTGATCCTGGCTTTGCCGACTGGGAAAATGGCGACTTCCGGCTTGCGGACGGTTCGCCAGCATTGGCGATGGGCATCAAGTCCCTTGATGTCAGCCGGGCCGGACTCAAGGATGACTGAAACTGTCGATGCAGTGTTGGGCGCATCCATTGCCTCATGCAAGTCCGGCCTTGCCAAGCGCGTGGGGCTGATCGAACCCGAGCGCAACGCAATGTGAGGGGCGGCATATGAGTGACGAAGGCAGCGTCCAGAAGGTGGCCGACGACGTGTATCTGCTGACCGAGGCCGAAGGTGATGAAGGCTGGTTCATCAGCTTGATTGTCTGCCTCGGTCAGGAAATCGGTCTGATGGATACGGGTTATGCGCAGACGCCGGCAGGCGCCCTGTTTCCGTTCCTGAAGACACAGGGTCGCACTCCCGCCGAAATCACGATGGTCGTGAACACCCATCGGGACCGGGACCATGTTCAAGGCAACGCCGCCGTGCGCCAGCGAAGCAGCGCACGGTTTGCGATGCATGAACTGGACGCGGGCACGTCTGAGCCGCCCGATCTGTTTGTTGCCGACGGAGACCAGATTGATCTGGGTGGCCGGCGCTTTGAGGTGATCCATGCGCCTGGGCACCGGCCGGGCAATATCTGTCTTTACGATCGGAGCGCCCGGCTGCTTCTGACGGGAGACACTGTCATGGGCACTCGTCGGGACCTCATTCGGATGGCGCCTGAGGTTCAGCTGCGATCGTTGAAACGTCTGGAGGAGCTGGACTTTGAACGCATGGTCATGGCCCATCCATTCGAGCCGATCGGCAAGGCCATTCTTGACAGGGCCGAGGCCCACGAAATGCTTCAGTCAAGCATTGAGATCGTTGAAGGCATGCCGCGGCGCCCGGCATAGGCGTATGGCGAGATCGGCGTGAATACGCCTAGCCGCCTTCTTCCCGCAGCGTCCTCTCGTAACGGTCGACCTGTTCAGCGGACCATCCCGAAAAGTACTCCGAATGCTCCACCGTCAGGTGACGGATGCTGTCGAACGCTCGATCGAGATGCGTTTTCATCGCCAGTTGCGCAGCTTTGCTGTCACCGCTCTTGAGGGCATCGGCAATCGCGGTGTGCTCCCTCAGCACGACATCAAGGTGATCAGGTTCTGGAAATGCAAGTCTTCGAATACGGTCGAGATGTACTTTTGCGATATTGATGATGCGCCAGACAAATAGCGAGGCGCCAAACTGACAGATCAGGCGGTGAAACGCCTCATCGAGATCATAGAACTCGTCGTATTGCAGATCGGCCGCCACGCGCGCCTGCCTGTGGAGATTGAAATCAAGCTCACGGGCAAACTGCGGCGTCATGTTGTTTGCGGCCAGCCGCACAATCTTCATTTCCAGTGCATCGCGCACCAACTGGCCGTCATAGACGGTATGCAGGTTGATGCGCGTTACGCAGGTGCGGCTGTTTGGAACGACGGCGATCAAGTCCTCGGCGCTAAGCTGCAGCATGGCCTCGCGCAACGGCGTCCGCGAGATTCCCAGCTGCTCACAGATTGCGCGTTCGTTGATCGTACTCCCCGGCGGCAGGGCCAGGTTCACGATGGCGCGACGAAGCAGGTCATAGACTTGGTTCTTTTTGGGCAGGCTTGGATCCATCGAATCGATGACGCTTGATGGCAGCGCGGCCAATACCTCTTGATCGGCCTCCGACGAGTTCCTTTTGCGGCGCGGCAAAGCTGCCCCTCTCATTGCTCCGTGCTGCCGTCAGGTCCAGCCGCACGCGTTCGACACCACATGCAATTGCAGTAGTTGGGCGCGGCTCAAACGTCAACGAGATATTGACATGTGCCAGAATGCCAGTATATCAATTTTTCACCTTCGCGAGCCCCGCTCACAAGACCTCTTTCTCAAACTGCCGTCGTGGGATCCGGATTGGCCGACACAAGATGTATCTGACTGACAAGACTGTGCTGATAACCGGAGCGGGCGGCGCGATCGGCGCTGCAATTGCCAAGAGGTTGGCGGATGACGGCGCGCAGATCGTCCTCAATGACATCAATGAGAAAGCTCTGCGAGTGGTCGGCGACAGCCTTGGCTCCAGGGCAACGCTTTGGCCCCGGAATCTGAAGGATACCAACGCGCTGGCGGACGAAGCCGCCAGTATGGCCAAAGCGGTCGGCGGTATCGACATACTGGTAAACAGCGCCGGGATACTGTCAAACAACAAGATCGATCAGACGTCACTCGACGAATGGCGCGACGTCCATGCCGTTAACGTGGAAACGGCGCTCGTGCTGATCCAGTCAGTGCTCCCGGCGATGCGATCGGCGGGTTGGGGACGTATCATCAACATGGCTTCCTATGCGGCGCGATCAGGCGGGTTGACGGCCGGAACCTCCTACTCGTCCTCGAAGGCGGCCATGATCGGTCTGACTTTTTCGGTGGCGCGAGAAGTGGCGGGCAACGGCATTTGCGTCAACGCAATCGCTCCCGCCTATGTCATCTCTCCGATGGTCTTGGAACAGCTGACTGACGAACAGCGACAGCGTCAACTGTCTCAGGTGCCGGTCGGTCGGTTCTGTGAGCCCGAAGAGGTCGCCCACGCCGTTTCGTTTCTTGCCTCACCGCTTGCGGGTTTCATAACCGGGACGGTGATCGACATGAACGGCGGCATGCAGTTCGGCTGAGCCATGGCAGTCAAGCGTGTTGGCATGGTGATTGGTCTGCGGGATGAAAAAGCACAAGAATACAAGGCTTTGCATGCGGGACCGGGCATACGCGACCTGCTTGGCCGGGCGAACATCCGCAACTTCAACATCTTTGTTCAGCGCTTGCCGGACGGCGTGCTCTATGAGTTTGCCTACTATGAGTATGTCGGAGACGACTATGCGGCCGATATGGCCAAGCTTGCCGCCGAGCCTCGCAATGTCGAGTGGCTGAAACTGTGTGATCCAATGCAGATTCCATTGCCCGGTCAGACTGGATGGACCGAAATGGAGCTGGTCTTTCTGAATGAGTAGTCTTCACCAACGGCGCAAGGACGCGGCTGGTCTCATGCATGAGTCGAGTGCTGCGACCGTGCTCGTTGCTCTGTTGCGGCCACGAACACTGAGACCTCACAGCCAGGTGGAAGTCCCCGGCCCATGGCAACACATGCCTGTTCAGGTTGTCTCGAGCCATTGCGAAACGGGTGAATATCCAATTCTTGCTGGAGCAATGCCACCGGTTGATGCGGTGGCTGACCTGATCGATCTGACGCGCAGTATCGAAACCACTGGGCAGGATCGGTGAAGCGCCTCTCCTTCAACACGTTGGGGCTGCTTCCCGGTTCTGTTGCTCGGCCGCAATACGATCCGTCGGTGGTCGATTGCGGCATCTTGCATCTGGGAGTTGGCAACTTCCACCGGGCGCATCAAGCCGTGGCAACTGAGAACGTGCTCGCAGCTGGAGACTTGCGTTGGGGCATTGCTGGGGTTTCGTTGCGCCGACCGGACCAGCGCGACGCACTCATGCCCCAGGACGCGCTGTACTCGCTGACCATGCGTGGCAGCACGGCAACCGAGCGGCGCATCGTTGGTGCCTTGCGCCACGTTCTTGTCCTTGGCGAGCAATATGAGCGCATTTTGCGGCTGTTCGCCGATCCCCGCATCCGCGTCATCTCGTTGACTGTGACCGAGAAGGGGTATTCAGCCGATATGCAAACCGGTGCGCTACGCCGGGACGACCCCGATGTCCGAGCCGACTTGGAGTTCGCCGCCAACCCCCGGTCGACCATCGGCCTGCTGGCCTTCGGTCTGGCGCACCGCGCCGACGCGGGTGCCGGGTCAGTGACCGTGGTGTCTTGCGACAACCTTTCGCAAAACGGTGACATCGTACACCGCGCCCTGACCGAGTTCATCGGTTCCACGCGACCCGAACTGGGCGGTTGGATCGATGCCAATGTCACCTTTCCCAACACCATGGTCGATCGGATCACTCCGGCCACAACACACGACCTGCGCCAAGAAACGCGCCACGCGCTCGGTCTCGACGATGCGGCGCCCGTCGAAACCGAGGTGTTTTCCCAATGGGTGATCGAAGACAGATTTGCCAATGATCGGCCGGACTGGAGCCTTGGCGGAGCAGAGTTTGTCGGCAGCGTTGAGCCGTATGAGAGGATGAAGCTGCGGCTTCTGAACGGTGCCCATACGGCGCTGGCCGCGACCGGCCTTCTGGCCGGGCATCGCACGGTGGCAGAGGCGATGGACGACCCGGCGATCTCCGGCTTGATTGGCCGAATCTGGCACCAGAGCGCGGCCACGTTGCCTGGCGATGTTGATGTGCCCACATACACAAGTCGTCTCGCGGCGCGCTTTCGCAACAGGCAGCTTGCCCATGGCTTGGCACAGATCGCATCGGATGGGGCACAGAAGCTGCCGCAGCGCATTCTGGCACCCTTGCGAGAGTTGCGGGCGGCAAGCCGACCGCACCACGCGCTGTCTTTCGCGGTCGCTGCCTGGGTACGTAGTTGCCAAGGCCGCGATGATGGCGGTGCAAGATTCGAGATCGCGGATCCGGCAATCGACGCACTGCCGCGCGACCCGGACGCGCCTGCAATTGATGTTGTGAGTCGTTGGGTGCGCCACACGCCGGTTTTCGGCGATCTTGCGATGGATGGCACGCTCGCCGTTGAGTTGACCGGACACTATGAGGCGATCGCAACTCGGGGCGTGCACGCCGCCGCATTGGAATTGCTGGATCAGGAGAGGATGGGATGATCGAGACGTGGCGCTGGTTCGGACCCGATGATCCGGTTTCGCTGGCCGATGTGCGACAGACCGGAGCAACGGGCGTGGTCACGTCTTTGCATGACATCCCGCCTGGCGTTGCGTGGAGCAGTGGCGCCATTGCCGAACGCAAGGCCGTCATCGAACGCGCGGGTTTGAACTGGGCGGTGTGCGAGTCGATACCGGTTCACGATGCGATCAAGCGTGGCGGCAAGCAAGCAAAGCCCTACATCGACGCATGGATCGATACACTGGCGCAGTTGGGCCGCGCAGGCGTTCCGGTCGTCTGCTACAATTTCATGCCAGTCGTCGACTGGACTCGCACCTCGCTTCGTCATCCCCGCCCTGACGGGGCAGAATCGCTCAGGTTCGATCTTGTCGACTTCGTCGCTTGCGACCTGTTCGTTCTCGGTCGCCGGGGCGCCATGGACTACCCGCCAGAACTCGTTGCCCGTGCCGAACAGCGGTTTGCCGCCATGGATGATGCAACGCGCACGCAGATCGAGCAAACCATCGTCGCCGGACTGCCGGGCGGCGCCGGGCACCGCGATCGCACCGCGCTGCTGCGGGAAATCGCCACCTTCGACGGGATGACGCAAGACGATGCCCGTTCTGCGTTGCTGAGCTTCTTGCGCGCCGTGGTGCCGGTGGCCGAGGAGGTCGGTGTGCGTCTGGCCATCCACCCCGACGACCCCCCCATTTCTCTGTTCGGTCTGCCGCGGGTTGTGTCGCGCCCGGACGACATCGACTCCATTGTGACGGCGCTGGACACGCCAGCCAACGGGCTTTGCTTTTGCACCGGCAGCTACGGCTCTCGCGGCGACAACGATGTTGAGGCAATGGCCGAACGGTTCGCCGCGCGGGTGAATTTCGCACATCTGCGCGATGTCATCGTCGACGATGACGGATCGTTTGAGGAAGCGCCTCACCTGGAAGGTCGCACCGACATGCTGCGTGTGCTTCGCGCACTGCTGGCCGCGGAACGGGCCGGGGAAACGGCAATACCTTTTCGCGCCGATCACGGGCATCTGTTCACGCGCGAAACAGCCACACGCGCCAACCCCGGATACTCCTACATGGGCCGGCTGCGGGGTCTTGCCGAGTTGCGAGGGATTGTCACGACGCTTGAGGCAGACGCTGCCGCGTGATCTCGCCAGACGCATTGGCCTTGGCCTGCATCGGCTGCGCAGGGCTGGAAGAGGATGAAATGAAGACACGCATCCTGGGCACCACGGATATTGCCTTGTCAGAACTGGGGTTTGGTGGCGGCGCCATCGGCAATCTCTACAGGGTGGTACCGCGTGAAGCGGCGATGGCAACGATGGAAGCGGCATGGGATCAAGGAATCCGCTACTTCGACACGGCCCCCTTTTACGGGCACGGCCTGTCAGAACGACGCATCGGCGATTTCCTCCGCGACCGGGAGGGCTGGGTCCTTTCGACCAAGGTCGGCAAACTGCTGGCGCCTGTTGGTCGAGACCTGGTGCCCGATCACGGGTTTGTCGATCCGCTGCCGTTTTCGATCGATTTCGATTACTCGCGCGATGCCATTCATCGCTCGCTCGATGCCAGCTTTGCGCGCCTTGGTCTCAACCGGATCGATATCGTCTGGGTCCATGATCTTGAACCTGCGAGCCTTGGCGAAAGCTATGAGCACCATATGCGGCGCTTCCTGGAAGGCGGCTTGACGGCGCTGGAAGACCTGAAGCGGCAGGGCGTGATAGGCGCGTTCGGTCTGGGTGTGAATTCAGTCGCGCCCTGCTTGCGGGTTCTTTCCCATGGCAGGATCGACGCGATCCTGCTGGCTGGCCGCTATACGCTTCTTGATCGATCGGCCGAGGCGGACCTCTTGCCGCTCTGCCAGGATCGTGGCATCGGGCTGGTCATCGGTGGTGTGTTCAACTCGGGGATCTTGGCCACGGGTGCACGCCAAGGCGCCGCTTTCGACTACGGTCCGGCGCCAGAGCATGTTGTGGCAAAGGTCCGTTGTCTTGAAGAGGACGCCGCCAAAGCGGACATCCCGCTGGCCGCGGCAGCGCTTCAGTTCCCGTTGCGCCGATCTGAAGTGGCGTCGGTGCTGATCGGCACCGGCAAGCCCGGCTCCGTGACACGCAATGTCGATGCATTGGCAGCCAGCGTGCCGGAACGCTTCTGGCCCGGGGCGGAAGCCCACATTTTGTGACATGCTCTATGCGCGGCATGATCCGGATCGGGCCTTGCCAAGGCCCGGCTTTCAGTCTTCCGCGTAGCCCCCCATCAGACGATCGGTTTGGTATTCCTCGCGCAGATCCGAGAAATGGACCCGGTGCTGCGTCCGTAGCGGTTGCGCAGGTTCTTGGGCGTCAACAATCTCCGGGCGCATGTCCTCGACCTGATCGATCCAGGCCAACAACCGCGTTTTCAGGTCGTCGGCGACCCCGCGAAATGCCGCAACGCCGACAAGGTTCACCATCTCATCGGGATCCGCATCGAGGTCATAGAGATAGGCCTCGCAATATAGCGGAGCGCTCGGCTGATCGCTGTGATAGTCGGCCGTTACGCCATACTTCCAGCGTTTTGTCCGAACCGCACGCCCGGTCTCGGTTTCGCTGATCTGGAAGAAACAATCCTCCCGCCAAGGCGAGCGCGCATCACGGATGACGGGGATGATCGAAGCGCCCGTCATCGACTCCGGAACGTCGAGCCCGACTGCGTCTATCAGCGTGGGAGCAATATCCGGCGTCGAGAACAGGGATGTCACTTGCCCTCAGCTCATGAATCTCGAGCTGTTCAGCCCCACCAGAGTGGTCCAATTTGACCGTCAGTGCGTGAGCGGCCTTTGGTCCATCGAGACGATGGTTCCAGTGCGGGTGGTTGGTAACCGAGTGCACTATGCCGACGCACGGTATTGTAGTTGTTTTCTCCATTGCTGATCAGGTTTTGGGCTTCGCGCA
>CAZSFA010000005.1:0-43773 GCA_964606055.1 uncultured Oceaniradius sp.
ATCCAGCCACAACTGGTCGACAATGAGGGCCAGGTGCATGACGAGATGGTGGCCGAGGGTAATCTGTGCATCATCGATTCATGGCCGGGCCAGATGCGCACGGTCTTCGGCGATCACGAGCGGTTCGTTCAGACCTACTTCTCCAACTACAAGGGCAAGTACTTCACCGGCGATGGCTGCAAGCGCGATGCCGATGGCTACTACTGGATCACCGGCCGGGTCGACGACGTCATCAACGTGTCGGGCCATCGCATGGGCACGGCCGAGGTCGAATCGGCGCTGGTCAGCCATGATTCGGTGTCCGAGGCGGCCGTGGTCGGCTACCCGCACGACATCAAGGGGCAGGGCATCTACTGTTATGTCACGCTGATGCGCGGCTATGATGCGGACGACAAGCTGCGCAAGGACCTGGTCCGGCATGTGCGTTCGGAGATCGGGCCGATCGCCTCGCCCGACAAGATCCAGTTCGCGCCGGGACTGCCCAAGACGCGTTCGGGCAAGATCATGCGGCGCATCCTGCGCAAGATCGCCGAGGACGATTTCGGCGCGCTGGGGGATACGTCCACGCTGGCCGACCCCACCGTTGTCGATGACCTGATCGAGCAGCGCCAGAACAAGCACGACTGAACCGGCGCTTGCCGGACCGATCGAGCGGAGGTTGTCGTTACGAGACGATCCGCTCGATCACCAGCGCCAGCCCCCAGATGGCGGCGATGACCACGGCGCCCAGACCGATCGCCAGCGGGCGGTTGTCCCGGTAGAAGGCGGCGACGCTCTCGCCGAACACGCGGATCAGCGCGGCCAGCGCGTAATAACGCACGCCGCGCGCGATCACCGTTGCCAGAACGAACAGGCCGAACGGGTAGGCCGTCGCGCCCGCTGACAGGATCGCCAGCTGGAACGGCACCGGCGGCAGCATGCCGACCAGCACGATGGCGACGAAGCCGTATCGATCAAACAGCCGGGCAAAGGCCGCCTTTTCGTCTTCCCAGCCCAGCCAGGCGATCATCGGGTCGCCCAGCGTCTGCATGAACAGGAGAGCGAAGATGTAGCCGGCGACCGCGCCCGCCACGGCGCCTGCCGTCACGCTCGCGGCCATGCGCCAGACCTGGCGGCGGGCCAGTTGCATCATCGGAATGAGGACGACCTCGACCGGCACCGGCAGCACCGTCGTCTCGCCTGCGGACAACAGGAAAAGGCCGCCCAGGCCGGCGCGGCCCTGGCGAACCCGTACCAGCCATCGTCTCAACGCGTTGCGTCGCATATGCGTCGTCGCCGTTATGAAAGCATCTCCATCCCGCGATCCCCTTAGCGTTGGACGCCGGCCAGCGCCAGCACCGTCTCCTCGTCTGCGCCAAATGCGAGCAAATCATGGACAGACCAATCAAGGTCTTGGCAAATCGCCGAAAACGCGTCAGGCTGATCGTGTGTTCAACGCAGTGAAAGGAGGTGATCCGATGTCGAGTGGTTCCATGGGTCCGGTTCGGTCTTTGCGGGTCATCATCCGTTGGAGCAGCCTCTGACGGCTTGAAGCGCCCCGCGCAGCCGGTACGCCGCGACGGGCACGCCCGTCGACCTTGCGGCCAAAGGCCTGACGGCCGTCCGGAGACATGAATTGCGGGGGCCGCCCATCGGGGCGGCCCTTTCTGTTTGGCCTGTGCGCCATCGCACAGGCGCATGGCACCGATCATGGCAAACCGTTCTCAACGCAGACGATCGCGCCGCCCGCAGGGCCGCGCCACTTAATGGAGAACGACCATGAAACGACTTATGCTCGCCGCCGCCGCGGCAACCATCGCAACCGGTGCCATGGCCAACACGCTCGACCTGCAGGTCGGTGGTTCCGGCCCGCTCAAGGTGACCAGCGCCATGATGGCGATCCAGTCGCCGGCGACCAACGCCTGCCCGACCGACGCCAAGATGAAGGCCTGGATCTACACCAACAAGGCCGGTCCGGTCAGCTACATGATCATCCGCCACGGCCAGGGCGTCGGCGCGGTCAAGACGGCAACGACCAAGAAGGTCAACGGCCTTTACGTCGCCGAGATTTCCAACACGTTTGCCGTTCATCACAGCATCGACGCCCAGTACCGCATCGCCGCGCGCGCCGCTGGCGACTATGTGCTGAGCAACTGGGCGCCGCTGAACGCGAACTGCGCCTGATCGGCATCGCCTTCATCAGCAACCAACAAGGGTCGCCTGCGATGGCGGCCCTTTGTTCATGTGTCCCCCCGAACCGCGATCAGCTGGTCAGGCGCAGGCAGGTGATGTCGTCGGCAATCGCCTTGAACGCCTCTTCCAGTTCGCGCTGGTCGTTGGCGCTGAACGCGAACTGGCGGTCGGTCGAGCCGCGCGCGGTGCAACTGCCAGATGCCCGTGCATCGTCGGGCGTGGCGCAATCGCGCATCAGGCTGACGGCCTGGGCGCCGGCGGAGAATGCGATCGTGTAGACCGTGATGTCGCGCGCCTTCATCTGCGCACAGATCGACAGCGCCGTGTTGCGCGACCGCCGGATCGACTGCCGGTCATTGGGCTCCTCGCCGCCGCTGTCGAAGGTGTTGAACTCGCCATCGGTCATGATGATCGCAACCTTGCGCGTTTCCGCGTCGTCATAGCGCGCCACATCGGAGGCGGCCGGCCAGGCGCGGTTCCAGTTGGGCGAGAGCATGTAGTGCGTCCAGCCGACGGCGATGTGGCCGGCGGTCCAGCCGCCTGTGTCGAGGTCGTCGATGTGCCGGTCCAGAGCGCGCTTGCTTGCCGTCATCGGCAGGATTTCCGATTGCGGGCAATGGCTGGCGCGGTCGGCGGGCGTCAACGGATGCGTGGTTGTCGCAAACCGGTCGGTGTGGGCCTGCGGCCCGGTCCGCTCGATCACGCAGCCATTGGGTGCGGCGCCGCGCGTTGCGATGCGCCCGATGACCGGCGATGCGTCGACGCTGCGCGCATAGGGCACCAGACCGATCCGGACGCGTTGGACGGCGCGGTTGGCATCCAGCAGCCGTCCGATCCCCAGCTTGGCCGCGTCTTTCAGGGCGTCGATGCGCTTGGTCGATGTTCCGGGCAGTTCTTCGTCCATCGAGCCGGTGACGTCGAGCGCCATCGCCACTTCGATCTTCATGTTGGAGTACTTGGCCGCCGATTGCGTCGACACCTTGCGCGTGTCGACGCCGACGACCTTGGTCAGCGTCATGGGCAGGTTGACCGAGGCGTCGACCGCCAGCGTCTGGCCGGCCCGATCGATGCGCACATCGTCGATCCGCACCGGATTGCCGAAGAAGTCACCCTTGTCGATGTTGGCCTTGACGAAATCGGTGACGACCTTGTCGGCATCGTCCTCGGCGATGATGCCGAGCGTGATGTTGCGCGTGGTCGAAAGGACGGCCGCGTCGACCGCCATGCTCAGCCGTGCCTGGGCCGAGAACATGCGGGCGACGTCGAGCGACATGCCGGCCGCCGTCACCAGCATCATTCCGGCGATCGCGAAAAGGATGCCGAAGTTGCCACGGCGGTCGTTCAGGAACCGGTAAGGCAGGTTAACAGGCCGAGAGTTAACGGGACGGTCGCGCATGAAAGCCTCCTGGGGTTGCACCCGCAGGTGCACAGGGGCTGCCAGTTTCGCCGTTGGAACGGCCTGTCGGCCGCAAAGGCTTGATTTTGCGGCCTCCGGTCGATCGCCATGGTGAACGCGCGGTTAACGCGCACGCTTCAGTTCAAGTGAGCTGTTAACGATTGTGGCTGCGGGCCATCGCGCGCGCGTTAACCGGTATCGTTGCGGGACGGGCGGATTGTGCCGATATGGCACGACCGGGCGGTGGCGGAGGGCCTAGAAATCGATGGCGCGGCCGTCGACCTCCCAATCGCCAAAGCGGGCCGGATCGGCACCGCCGCGGCCACCCAGTTCGCGCTCGGGCTTTTGCTCATGCTTGGCACGCTCGGCACGGCGCGCCTCGGCTTCGGCCAGCGCGCGCCGGGCGGCGGGCGGCGGGTCGTTGCGCTCCTTGCGCGCGGGTTGTTGGTCGGCCGGGTTTGCCTGGTCGTCCGCCTTGCCTGTGTTGCTCACGTCGTTCACCCGTTGGCTGTGGCGCGTTGAAATGCGCCTCCGATCAGTCCATCTATAGCGCGATCGCGCCGATTTTAAGCCCGTGCGCCTGGAACCGAACGGAGTTGCCGGATGAACATGGTCAAGACCGCCATGCTGATCGCCTTCATGACGGCGCTGTTCATGGGCATCGGATTTCTGATCGGCGGCACGGGCGGCATGATGATCGCGCTTGCCATCGCGGTCGCCATGAACGCCTTTTCCTACTGGAACGCCGACAAGATGGTGCTGCGCATGCACGGTGCCATCGAGGTCGATGAACACAACGCGCCCGAATACTACGCCATGGTGCGCGATCTGGCGGCCAATGCCGGTCTGCCGATGCCCAAGGCCTACATCATCAAGCAGGACCAGCCCAACGCGTTCGCCACCGGCCGCAATCCCGAAAACGCGGCCGTTGCGGCGACCACGGGCTTGCTCGACCGGCTGACGCCGGAGGAGGTGGCCGGCGTGATGGCGCATGAACTGGCGCACATCCAGAACCGGGATACGTTGATCATGACGATCACGGCGACGATTGCCGGTGCGATCTCCATGCTCGGCAATTTCGCCTTCTTCTTCGGCTCGGGCCGCAACAACAATCCGTTGGGCATAATCGGCGTCATCGCCGCCATCGTGGTTGCGCCGTTTGCCGCCATGATCGTGCAGATGGCGATCAGCCGCACGCGCGAGTATGCCGCCGACCGCCGGGGGGCCGAGATCTGCGGCCGTCCGGAATGGCTCGCTGGCGCGCTTGCCAAGATCGCGCAGGCTGCCGGACGCACCGTCAATGAGACGGCCGAACGCAACCCGGCTTCGGCGCACATGTTCATCATCAACCCGCTCAACGGTCAGCGCGCGGACAGTCTGTTCTCGACCCATCCGGACACGCAGAACCGGATCGACGCTCTGATGGCGATGAGCGCGGAGACGGCAGCCGCCGATGTCGCGCCGCCGCCGCAACGGCGCACGCGTGGCGCCACCGATGCCGGCCGCAACTGGGGCCGCGGCGATGATGGCGGCCAGAGCGGGCCCTGGGGTTGACCAAAACGAGCGCCGGTCGGCCGCGCACACGCCGGAAAAGCCAAACCCACACCGATCCCAAGCCCGGCCTTGCCGCGCGGCTCGCCGCGCAACGCTTGCTCGGCGCGATCGTCGACGCGCACACGCCGATGGATGCGCTCACCGACGACATGCACGGCCATCCTCACTACCTGGCGCTTGAACCACGCGATCGGGCGCTTGTCCGCGCGATCCTGATGGCCGCACTGCGGCGGCGCGGGGATCTGGAAGCCGTGCTCGCATCACTTGCCGACCGCCCGCTGCCGACGGCTGCAATCTCGTTACGTGCCCTCATGCATGTCGCGCTCGCGCAGGTCCTGTTCTTGGACGTGCCTGATCACAGCGCCGTCGACCTGGCCGTCGAGGCGGCGCGCGCCGACCCGCGCAACCGGCGTTTTGCGGGGCTGGTCAACGCGGTCACACGGCGCGCGGTGCGTGAGAAGCAACGCCTCTTGGCCCGGATCGAACGTGACCCGGCGCGGGCACCTCAATGGTTCGTCGAGCGGCTCGATGCAATCCATGGTGTCGAGTTGGCGAGGATCATCGAGAGTCGGCATCGCCAATCCGCGCCGATTGATGTGACGCTCAAGGATGAGAGCGCGGTCAGCGTAGCGCATTGGGCCGAGGCGCTGGATGCCGGCGTGCTGCCGACCGGTTCGCTGCGACTTCGATCGCGCGCTGCCATTGTCGACCTGCCCGGGTTCGCCGACGGTGCGTGGTGGGTGCAGGATGCAGCCGCTGCCATACCCGCCCGGCTGTTCGGCGATTGCCGGGGCAAGCGCGTCCTGGACCTGTGCGCGGCGCCGGGCGGCAAGACCGCGCAACTTGCCGCGCGCGGCGCGCATGTGACAGCGCTCGACATATCAAAGAGCCGGATCAAGCGGTTGGCAGCCAATCTCGAACGGCTCGGGCTGGCCGGCGACGTGACGACCGTCACGGCGAGCCTGTTTGATTATGCGCCCGATGCTCCCTTTGACGCGGTGCTGCTCGATGCACCGTGCTCTTCGACGGGAACGGTGCGCAGGCATCCGGACGTGCCGTGGACCAAGACCGACGCCGACATCGTCAAGCTGGCCGACCTGCAGGCGCGGATGCTGGAGCGGGCAACGGCCTTTGTCGCGCCCGGTGGCACGCTGGTCTTTTCCAACTGCTCGCTGGACCCGCGCGAGGGCGAGGACGTCGCCCGTGACTTTGCGCACAGACGCAGCGACTTCGCCGCTTTACCGATCGTTGCCGAAGAGGCGCCCGGACTGTCGGGCGGGCTGACCGGTGATGGCTTGCTGCGCACCACGCCGGCCGATTGGCCCGACCAGGACGGACTGCCCGGCGGTGTCGACGGTTTCTTTGTCGGCCGGTTTGTGCGAAAGGCCTGATGGATAACGGAAATTTACCGTTTGGATTGTCCGGTGATGACGCTATGATTCAGCGACGTCACCGGGGCGGTGGGTGGCGTGCGACGGGCACGGAAGCGTTCCGGGCGCCTGCGCAGGCCCACTTGGATCAGGAATGGGAACTCGAGTTGGCAGTGTCTGACGGCAGTGCACGACCGCGATATCGGGGCGCCGGCCTTGGCGTATTCTGGGCGCAGGCGCGCCACAGGTTGCAGTCGGGTCCGATTTCGAACTGGCGTCTGGTCGGCCCGGTGCCCGATCGTATCGTGTTGGCACCACCGTGCCTGCGTCCGACCGATCCGCTGCTGGCCCGCGACTACTACCAGGGCCGTTTCACCTTTGCCGGCCGCACGGTCGAGACAACCGGCGAATCGCCGTTTGCCGTCGAACCGCCCTCGCCAGTCTGGCAGACCGAGTTGCACAGCTTCCGCTGGATCCGGCACATGGCCGATGCGGCCAGCGACCTGTCGGCATCGCAGGCGCGTGCCCTGATCGACGACTGGATGAGCCTGCACGGCCGACGGCTGCGTGATCCCGCCTATGACGTGCCGGTCGTCGCCAGCCGCATCACGGCGTGGATCCAGCACGCAACCTTCATCCTGGAAAACTCCGAGCACGCATTCTATCGCCGGTTCATGACCTCGCTCGCGCGGCAGGTGCGGTTCCTCAATGCCACGCTGCGCGGCTATCCGGAGTCGATCGATCATCTGCAGGCGGCGATCGCGCTGGCCGTCGCCGCGCTCGCGCTGCCTGGTGCCGAATCGCGTGTGCAGCGCGCCTCGACCCTGCTCGAAGCGCAACTCAAGCGGCAGATCCTGGCCGATGGCGCGCACGCCAGCCGCAACCCCACGCACCTGCCCGAACTGCTGTCCGATCTGCTGCCGTTGGCGCAATGCTATGTGGCGGCGTCAAAGCCGGTCCCGCCGGAACTGTTGCGCGCCATCGACCGCATGTTCCCGCGTTTGCGGGCGATGCGTCACGCCGATGGGCATCTGGCGCATTTCCATGGCGCCGGCTTTTCCAAGATGGACCTGATGGCGCGCGTTCTGCGGCTGGACAAGACCGCCGGCAGGACCGGGCCACAGGCGGTGCAGAGCGGCTTCTACCGGCTGGAGTCGGCCGGCACGGTGGTGATCGCGGACATCGGCACGGTGCCGCGCGGCATTGATGGCGCGGGCTGTCATGCCAGCGCCCTGGCGTTCGAATTGTCGTCGGGCCGCAGCCGCATCGTCGTCAATCTGGGCACGGACCGCCTGCGGCGTGACGATTACGAGTCGGTTGCGCGGGCCACGGCGGCGCACTCCACGCTGTCGATCGGCAATCAGTCCTCGGCCCGCTTCAAGCGGTTCGGTGGCGGCAGCCAGCGCCAGTCCCTGCGCTGCATCGCCGGGCCCGGCTTCATCGATGTCGCCGAATGGACCAGCAATGGCATGGCTGGATTTCAGGCGCGCCATGACGGCTATGTGCCCGCCTTCGGACTGGTGCATGAGCGCGGCATCGTGCTCGACCCCGACGGCGGCCGGATCGATGGGTACGACAGGCTCGAGCCGATGGGCGCCATCGTGCCGCCGGCGGCCAACGCCACGGTGCGGTTTCACCTGCACCCGGCGGTGCGGGCGGGGCTTGCATCCGAGGAACGGGGCATCGTGTTGGAGACCGACAGTCGCGAGCGCTGGCTGTTCCGCGTCAATGGCGCGCCCTACGCGTTGGAGGAGAGCCTTTACCTCTCCGCAGTCGCCGGACCTGTGCCGACCCGCCAGATCGTCGTGCCGATGGCGTTTCCTGATATCGACCGGATCAGTTGGCGATTTGAGCGTCTGGGCGGCTGAGCGCGCCTTTCCCACGCGCTGCAGCACGCAATTGCTGTGACCTGATGCCCGGCCGGGTTGCGCGGCGCCGATGTTGGCGCAATCACCGTGGCAACACTTGCTCGGGGACGTTCCGCAATGGCCATTGCCTCCAAATCCATCCCGCCCGACGACCGCGTTCCGGTTCGCCGGGCGCTTTTGTCGGTGTTCGACAAGGCCGGACTGATCGCGTTCGCGCGCGACCTGGCCGACCGCGATATCGAACTGGTGTCGACGGGCGGCACGGCACGCGCGCTCACCGAGGCCGGCCTTGCGGTGACCGATGTCTCCGATGTGACCGGGTTTCCCGAGATCATGGACGGCCGGGTCAAGACGCTGCACCCGATGGTGCATGGCGGGTTGCTCGGCGTGCGCAACGACCCCGACCATGTCGCGCAGATGGATGCGCACGGCATTGCCGGTTTTGAACTTGTGGTCGTCAACCTCTACCCGTTCGAGCAAGTGGCGGCCGGCGGGGCGGACGCTGCGACGATCGTCGAGAACATCGATATCGGCGGGCCGGCGATGGTGCGCGCCGCGGCCAAGAACCATGCCTCGGTCGCCATCGTCACCGATCCGGCCGACTACGAGCCGCTCTTGGCCGAACTTGTCGCCCATGACGGGGCAACCACGCTCAGCACGCGACGGCAGCTGGCCGCGCGCGCCTTTGCGCGCACCGCGGCCTATGACAGTTTTGTCGCCCAGTGGATGCGCGAGACCTTCGACAGCGAACCGCTGGGCGATCACGATTCGCTCGCCGGCACCCGGTCGCTTGCCCTGCGCTATGGCGAGAACCCGCATCAAACGGCGGCGCTGTATCTGACCGGCGAACGCCGGCCTGGGCCGGCGACGGCGCGCATCCATCAGGGCAAGGCGCTGTCCTACAACAACAACGGCGACACCGATGCCGCCTTTGAACTGGTCAGCGAGTTTGGTGGGCAGACACCGGCGGTTGCCATCGTCAAGCATGCCAATCCGTGTGGCGTGGGTCAGGCCGATACGTTGACCGATGCCTATCGGGCGGCCTTCGATTGCGACCGCACCTCGGCGTTCGGCGGGATCGTGGCGCTCAACCAGGAACTCG
This sequence comes from uncultured Oceaniradius sp., assembly GCA_964606055.1. Lineage (GTDB taxonomy): Bacteria > Pseudomonadota > Alphaproteobacteria > Rhizobiales > Rhizobiaceae > Roseitalea. Next base: position 9,463 of record CAZSFA010000005.1, read on the forward strand.
ACGAAGAGACCGCCAAGGCGATCCTGTCGGTCTTCACCGAGGTGGTGATCGCCCCTGCGATCTCGGAGGCCGCGCGGGCCGCCTTTGCCGCCAAACCCAACATCCGGCTGATGGAGACCGGCGCGCTGGCCGATCCGCGCGCGCCGGGCTTTGTCGTGCGGCCGGTCGCCGGCGGCTATCTCAAGCAGGGGCGCGATGCGGCCGTGGTCGACGACATGGAACTGCGGTGCGTCACCAGGCGTGAGCCCGATGCGCGCGAAATGGCGGATCTGGCGTTTGCGTTTCGCGTTGCCAAGCACGTCAAGTCGAATGCCATCGTTTATGTTCGCGACCAGGCGACGGTCGGCATCGGCGCGGGGCAGATGAGCCGGGTCGATGCGAGCCGGATCGCGGCGCAAAAGGCGCTGGACGCCGCGCAGGCGCTCGGCCTGGCCGAACCCAGGACGAAGGGTTCGGCCGTTGCGTCGGACGCCTTCTTTCCTTTCGCGGACGGGCTGATCGCGGCCGTCGAGGCCGGTGCGACGGCCGTGATACAGCCCGGTGGCTCGATGCGCGATCAGGAGGTGATCGACGCCGCGGACGCGCACGGCATTGCGATGGTGTTCACCGGATCGCGCCACTTCCGGCATTGACGCGCCGGTTCGGCTTTCCGGCACGCCATCGGGCCGTCAGGTGCGTGAGCGCACCGGGATCAGCAGCAGCAGGCCTATGATGAACAGCAAGATGATCGGCATGATCCCGACCCGCTGACTGCCGGACATTTCGGTGGCGATCCAGATGCTGAACGGTGCGAGAAATGCCGTTGCCCGACCGGACAGCGCGTAAAGGCCGAACGCCTCGCCCATTCCGTCGGCATGTTCCACCTGATCGACCAGCAAGGGTCGCGAGGCGGACTGCAACGAACCTCCGGCGGCCCCGATCAGTCCACCGATGACGTACACCAGTATGTCCGGCAGCGCCGATTGCGGCCCCACAGGGATGAAGAACACTTCGCCCGGCGCAACCGAAATGAACATGCCGCACGCGACCATGAGCACCACGATGCTGCCGGTCACAACGGTCTTCGTTCCGATGCGGTTGTCCAGCCAGCCGCCGAGTATGCACCCGGCGATGCCGGTCAACCCGCCGAGTATGCCGAACACGCCAAGCTGGATGGTCGACCATCCCATCACGCCGATCACGTAGATACCGCCGAAGGCGTACACGCCGTTCAGCGCATCGCGGTAGAACATCGACGAGCCAAGGAATGCAAACAGGCTGGGATGGCGCGGCAGGGTCCGGATCGTCAGCCAAAGCTGGCGCAGTCCATGGCCTACCGCATTGATGGTGTTTGAACGTCGCGGCGCGTCCGGTGTGAACAGGAAGAGCGGGATGACGAACACGACAAACCACAGTGCCGCAAGCGGGCCGCTGGCGCGCTCGCCTTCCAGCATCTGCGGATCGAGACCGAGAACCGGTGCCAGACCGACCAGGGTGAGGCCGGTTTCGGGGCTGGCGGCGAACAAGACCAGCACGATCGCAAGGCCGATCAAGCCGCCCGCATAGCCAAGCGCCCAGGCGTTGCCGGACAGGCTGCCCAACCGCTGGCGGGGCACAAGGCCGGGCATCATCGCATTGTTGAAGATGGCCGCGAACTCAAAGCCGATCATCGCGACGACAAAGGCGACCAATGCCAGCATGACATTGCCGGGCGATGGATCGGGCGTGACGAACCAAAGGGCAAAGGCGCCGCCGACGGCAAGCGGCAAGAACAGCGCGATCCAGGGCTTGCGCGGACCGGTGGCATCGGAGAGCGCGCCGAAGATCGGGGCCATGAAGGCGATCGTCAGTCCGCCGATGGTTGCGGCGAGCGCCCAGTCGGCCTGGCCGGAGACCGGGTCCGCGGCCACGTGGGCGGCGAAGTAGGGCGCGAAGATGAACGTGACGACCAGCGTGTGGAAGGGCTGGGCGGCCCAGTCGAACAGCATCCAACTCCAGATGCCGCGCCGGCCGACAGCCGGCGCGGGTTGGAGATGATCGGTGGCCGCTGTCATTGTTCTGCCGCTCCGGTTCGTTCAGCCTCAGCCGACGAGATCGCCCATCAGGCCGGCTGCCACGGTGAGGCGCGACACCGTCAGCTCGCCGTGATCGGTCAACTCGACGATACGTTGCTGCACGCGGCCGATGCGCAGCTTGTTGGTGTCGACCCATTCATCGACGGCGGCCGACGGGTCGGACCCGTTGGCGCCCAGCGCCGTCTTTGTGATCGCAAGCCGCGCCGAGTGGATCGTGTCCAGCGCCCTTTGCCGGGCAAGGCCGTCGAAATAGTCGTCGGACGGCAACTGCTCGGCCAGCCGTTCGATCCGGCCGATGCGGAAGTTTTGCGTGACCTCGAAATAGGCTTTGGCCGTGGGCACGATGTCCCGGCTGGTGGCGTCGGCGGCGGCGATGATGTCCGGGGCGCTGGCCATGATCGGCAGCATTGCGAGCCTTGCCGCGATCTTGTCGGGCAGGCCGGCGGCCTTGAACGATGCGCGCCGCTCGGTCATCCATTGGGCGAGGTATTTCGGCGCCAGCGCCATGAGTTCGGGCCGCAGCGCCGCGCAAGCGCCCTTGAGGCGGTCCACCGCGTCGGTCAGCGGCATGATCATGTCGCCCGACTTCAGGTACTGGCCGATGACCTGATACTGCGCGCGCATCAACTCTTCATAGAGTGCCAACTGCGCGTCGCCGCCGACCTTGGTGTCGAGCCCGTCAATCGCCGCATGGATGGTTTCGATTTCGAGGGCATCGCGGGTGATGACATGGGCGCGGACAATGCCCGACGGCAACATGCCCGTCGCGTCCTCGAACCGGCTGATCACGGAGGGGCCGCCGCGATTGACCAGTTGGTTGGCAAGAACGGTGGCGATGATCTCCCGGCGCAGCCGGTGGTTGTCGATCGCGGCGGCGTATTCGGCCTGCATGCGCCGGGGGAAGTAGCCGTTGAGGTCGGCTTCCAGATACGGATCGTCGGGCAGGTGGGAACCCACCAGATCATCGAACAGCCCGATCTTGGCATAGGACAGGAGCACGCCGATTTCGGCGCGGGCCAATCCCTTGCCCGAGGCGCGGCGGTCGGCGAGCTCTTCTTCCGATGGCAGAAGCTCGACCTCTCGATCAAGCTGGCCGCGCTCCTCGAGCTGGTTCATCAGCCGCGCCTGCAAGGACAGGTTCTCGGTGCCGGCGCGCTGGGTGCGGCTGATCGCCAGCGTCTGCTCGTAATTGTTGCGCAGCACCAAATCGGCCACGTCGTCGGTCATGTCGACGAGCAGCTTGTCGCGCGCGGTGCGCGTCAGGCCGGTCGAGGCCATCGCGTCGGCCAGCGCGATCTTGATGTTGACCTCAAGGTCGGAGGAGTTGACGCCGGCCGAGTTGTCGATGGCATCGGAGTTGCAGCGGCCGCCGGCAAAGCCGAACTCGATGCGCGCGCGCTGCGTCAGGCCGAGATTGGCGCCTTCGCCGACCACCCTGGCGCGCATCTGGCGTGCCGTGATGCGGATGGCGTCATTGGCGCGATCGCCGACCTCGGCGTCACTCTCGTCGGTCGCCCGCACATAGGTGCCGATGCCGCCGAACCACATCAGTTCGACGTCCGACTTGAGGATGGCGGTCATGATCTCGAACGGTGATGCCTTGGTTTTGTCGAGCCCGATGGCGCGCGCGGCCGCCTTTGAGAGCGTGATCATCTTCTGATCGCGCGGGAAGATGCCGCCACCTTTCGAGAGCGCATCGGTGTCATAGTCCTGCCAACTCGAGCGTCCCTTGTCGAACAGCCGCTTGCGCTCGGCAAAGCCGGCCTCCGGATCGGGATCGGGGTCGATGAAGATGTGGCGGTGATCGAAGGCTGCGACGAGCTTGATGTGCCTTGAAAGCAACATGGCGTTGCCGAACACGTCGCCCGACATGTCGCCGACGCCGGCCACGGTGAAGGGTTCGGACTGGATGTCCTTGTCCATCTCACGGAAATGCCGCTTGACCGCTTCCCAGGCGCCGCGCGCGGTGATGCCCATCTTCTTGTGGTCGTAGCCGGCCGAGCCGCCCGAGGCGAAGGCGTCGTCCAGCCAGAAGGTCTTCGATTGCGCGATGCCGTTGGCGGTGTCGGAGAAACTGGCCGTGCCCTTGTCGGCGGCGACCACCAGATAGGGATCGTCGCCGTCGTGGCGAACGGTGTAGGGCGGCGGCAGGATTGTGTCGCCCTGCAAGTTGTCGGTCACCGACAGCAATGCGGTGATGAAGGTGACGTAGGCCGAGCGCCCGGCGGCGAAGACCGCGTCGCGCGAACCTTCGGCCGGCAGTGTCTTGGGCAGAAAGCCGCCCTTGGCGCCGACCGGCACGATCACCGCGTTCTTGACCTGTTGCGCCTTGACCAGGCCCAGAACCTCGGTGCGGTAATCCTCGGCGCGATCGGACCAGCGCAGGCCGCCGCGCGCGATCGGCCCGAAGCGCAGGTGGACACCTTCGACTTGCGAGCCGAACACGAAGATTTCGCGGTGCGGGCGCGGTTCGGGCAGGCCGTCCATGGCCTTGGGATCGAGCTTGAAGGCAAGGGTGGCGCGCGGCGCGCCGTCCTGTTCTGCGTTGAAATAGTTGGTGCGCAGGGTCGCGGTGATGGCGTTGACGAAGCGGCGCAGGATCGTGTCGTCGTCGATGCCGGGAACCTTGGCAAGGTGCTGGCCGAACGCCTCCAGCATCCTGGCCTCGGCGGCCGCGGTGTCGTCGTCGGGATCGGCGTTGCGCAACGGATTGAAGCGGGTTTCAAACAGCGCAAACAGGTGCCGGGCCAACTCGGGGAAACGGCGCAACGTGCCGGCCATGTAGGCCTGACTGTAGGGGATGCCGGAGAGTTTCAGGAAGCGGCCATAGGCGCGCAGCACGGTGACGGTGCGGGCGTTGAGGCCCGCATCCAGGATCAGCGCGTTGTAGCGGTCGTTGTCGATTTCGCCGCGCCAGGCCGCCAGAAACGCTTCCTCGAACGCCGAGCCGTCGCTGGCCGGCAGCGGCACGCCCGAAGCGCTTTCGAGCCGCATCACATGCAGCCAGATGCACTGTGGATCGTCTTCGCCGGTGCGTTCGCAACCGATCCGGTAGGTCAGTTCGGCGATGACCCGGAAGCCCATGTTCTCAAGAACCGGGACGCGCTCGGACAGGGCGACGGGCGTATCGGCATGATAGACGCGCAGCGATGCGTGCTGGTCGGAATCGGCGACCGGCGCAAAGTCGACGCCGATCGGGTTGTCGAGCGAGATGGCGTTGATGAAGCGCAGATCGTCGACGGTCTGCTCGGGGCTGACGGTGTCCTTGTAGCTTTCTGGAAACGAAAAGTCGGGACCGCGCACCGTCGAGCCGGCATCGGCGAGCGCGTCGACCAGATTGTCTTCCCATGTGCGGGTGATCGCCAGCACGTCGCGCTCGAGCGCCACCTGGGTGGGGCTTGGCGTGGTGCCGCCCGCGCGCCCGATGATGACGTGCACGCGCACCAGCGCGCCCTCGGGAAAGGCCGGATACCAGGCCGAGACATGGCCGTCATAGGCCTCGGCGAGACAGGCGCTGATCTTCTCGCGGACATCGGACGAGTAGCGGTCGCGCGGCGCGAACACGAGGACCGAGACAAAGCGATCGAAGGCGTCGATCCGGCTCAGCACGCGCACGCGCGGACGGTCCGAAAGCGCAACGATGGCCTCGGCGTGGCGCGCCAGCACCGGCACATCGATCTGGAAGAGTTCGTCGCGCGGATACGACTCCAGCACGTTGAGCAGCGCCTTGCCCGAATGGCTGTCCGCTTCGTGGTCGGCGCGCTTGAGCACCGCTTCGATCTTGGAGCGGATGTAGGGGATGTTCTGGACCGAACGGGTGTAGGCGGTCGAGGTGAACAGGCCGACGATGCGCACTTCGCCCGACAGCTTGCCGTCCGCATCGTAACACTTGACGCCGATGTAATCGATGTAGGCGCGGCGATGGACCACCGACTTCAAGTTCGCCTTGGTCACGATCAGGACATCGCGGCTGTTGAGGAAGGCGCGGACCTGCGGCGTCGTCGTCACCGGTTCGCCGCCACGGCGCAAAATGCGCACGTCGGGGTCGGACAGGATGCCCAGCGCCGGCTTGTCGGCCGGTTGCAGCTTGCCGCGCTTTTCGCCGCCGACATAGTCGTACTCGCGTATGCCCAGGAAGGTGAAATTGTCGTCGTGCAGCCATTGCAGGAAAGCGATCGCCTCCTTGACGTCGCTCTTGCGGGCCGGCAGCACGCCGTCCTGCAACGAGGCGACGATCTGGTCGATGCGCGTGCGCATCGCCTGCCAGTCGCGCACCGACGCCTTGACCTGCTGCAGCGTCGACTGGATGCCGGCCTCCAGTAAACGGCGGCGTTCGGCGTCAAGCCCGGCGACGACGGCGCAGATCACGCTGGTGCGCTGGGTTTGCTCGAACGCCATGCCCGGGCGCGACTTGTCGATGATCTCGAAGCGACTGCCCTCGTGCTGCACGTCGAGCACCGGGTGAACGACGAAATCGACGCGCGGCGCCTTGTCGTTGACCTCGCCCAGAACCGAATCGAACAGGAACGGCATGTTGTCGTTGACGATGGCGATAATGGTCAGTGTGTCGGCTGCCGGCGCCGGTTCGATGCGCACGCGTGACTGTCCAGGCTGGTGGCCGGAGAGCGTGCGCGCCGCGGTGGTCATGGCGTTGGCCAGAACCTCCTCGGGCAGGGCGGCGAAATCCTCGACATGGGCGCCGGCAATGAGGTGTTCGGCCAGTTCGCCCGCCTGATCGTCGAGTGTCGGAGAGATGGCGGCAAGCACCCGCTTGGCGGCCGCGTTCAGTGTCTGGACCATACCCAACCCGTCGCTTTTTTTGTTGTCCTTGCGCCTGACTGACGCTTAGAGGGGCAGCATAACAAAGCGATGGCCGTTTGCAGCACAAAAGTCTGTGGGCCACGGACCATTGCGCGGAGCGGCAATGCGGGATCATCTGAGCGATCACGACCGGCGGGGCGGCATGTCGGTGGCGGTGATTTCAAGCCATGTCGCGCGCGGTGCGGTGGGCAACCGGGCCAAGGTGTTTGCGCTGGAGACGCTGGGCTGGCCGGTGATCGCGGTGCCGACCGTGATGCTGCCATGGCACCCCGGCCACGGCGCGTCGACCCGGATCGTTCCCGACGACGACGCGATGGCGGCTTTCCTCAATGATCTGGCGACCGGGCCGTTTCGCGGCGAAATCGGCGCCGTGCTCACGGGCTATCTCGGTTCGCCCGCGCAGGCGGCGGCGATTGCCGATGCGGTGACGCTGCTGCGCGAGGCGAACCCGGCATTGGTGTTTGTCTGCGATCCGGTGATCGGCGACGACAAGGGGCTCTACGTCCCCGAGCAGACCGCGATCGAAATCCGCGACCGGCTTGTGCCGCTTGCGGATCTGGCGACGCCCAACCGGTTCGAACTGGCTTGGCTCACCGGCCGGTCCGCCAGCGACATCGCCGGCCTTGTCAGCTGCGCCCGAGCGCTGGGACCACCGAACGTTCTTGTGACCAGCGTGTTTGCCCGGCCTGGTGGCACGGGCAATTTGCTGGTGACGGAGGAGGGCGCGCTGCTGGCCGAACATGCCGCGCTCGACGGCGAACCAAAAGGGACCGGCGACATGACCGCCGCGCTGTTCTTGGCGCACAGGCTGGCCGGTCTCGACTGGCGCGAAAGCCTGCGGCTGGCGACCGCCTCGGTGCATGATCTGGTGGTGCGTGGCCTTGCGCGCGGGGCAGACGAACTGGCGCTTGCCCGCGATGCGGCGGCGCTCACCGAGCCGCAGTCCGATCTTGTCATTCGCACGGTCGATGCGACCGGGCACAGTGCGGGCGCCTAGGCCAACGACCGTCTTGCGTCTGCCGCAAAGCGCGCCTACAGCCCCACAAAGGGACACGGACGGCGCCGGTTGGCGGCGCCGATTGACGGCAGCGATGCCGAGCGGCGGAGATTGACGCAGATGCTGACCCATATCCCCCTGATGATCATTCCGTTCATCGCCTACAACGCGGTCGCGCTGACGGCGGCGAGCGGAAACCCATGGGTCGCCGAGATTGCCAGGCTGACCATGCCGACGGGCGGTGTGTGGATCACCACGTTGGGTGACGCGATGCTGGTCTTCGCGCTGTTCTTCCTGTTCGTGGAGATCATCAAGTCGACACGCACGTCGAACGCCTCGGTGGTCGATCACCTCTTGTCGACGCTCGTGTTCGTTGCCTTCCTCGTCGAGTTCCTGATCATCCCGGCTGCTGCGACGTCGGTCTTCTTTCTGATGCTGGTGATGGCCGCGATCGATCTGATGGCGGGCTTTTCGGTCTCGATCCGCTCGGCAGGCCGCGACGTGTCGTTCAACTAGGGCGCGTGTGGAACAGCCGGTGCGGCCAAGCCTCATTGGCATGGCGGCAGGGAAAGCCTGAAGCTGCACCGTGTATCGATGAAACGCCGATCCAAACGAGGTCGACCGACAAGCTGATTGACTCGTGAGCGCACGCCACCGGGTGCGCGTCGACGGCCGTCAGACTTCGCCGGACTTGCGGGCGATCCAGGTTTCGCGGGTCAGCCGGTAGCGCTCGATCGCAACGCGCCCGGCGGCGATGGTGTCGATCTCGTCAAGGCCCGTCAACTCAAAGCCCTGCTTGACCAGAACCTGCCGTGACCGCGGATTGACGGTGCGCGACCCGGCGTAGATGACATCGGTGCCGGTGACGCGGAAGGCCAGATCGACCACGGCGCTCGCCGCTTCGGACGCATAGCCCTGGCCCCACCAGGAGCGGCCCAGCCAGTAACCCACCTCAAGGCCGCCAAACCGGCGCGACTGCTCGACGCCGCACATGCCGATCAGGCGGCCGGTGTCGGCGATCGTGATGGCATAGACATAGCCGTCCACCTCGCCCGCCTGCACCGAGCGCAGGAACGCCTCGGCGTCGCGCAAGGTATAGGGATGGGGCATCTGCGCCGTCATCTCGGCGATCTCACGACTGTTGGCGATCGCGGCCAGATCATCGGCGTCATCGGCGACGGGCATGCGCAGAACGAGCCGTTCGGTCGTCAGCACCGGCGTGTTGAGCGTGAAGGCGCCCGCGCGGTCGCGGCGATCGGTGTCGTCGGTCTGGGCTGGCTTGATCATGGCGGATGTCCATATGAAAAGGGGGAGCGGGTGGCTGTCCCAACTCCCCTTGTTCACGAATGGTCTGTCGAACCGGGGTTATGGGAACACCGGGTCGGCCTTGCGATCCCGGTCAGTCGGCGGCCATCACCGATACATAGGTGCGGCCGTTGGCCTTCTTGCGGAAGGCAACAGCGCCATCGGTCAAGGCGAACAGCGTGTGGTCCTTGCCGATGCCGACATTGGTGCCGGGATGCCATTTGGTGCCACGCTGGCGCACGATGATGTTTCCGGCGATGACGGCCTCGCCGCCGAACTTCTTCACGCCCAGGCGCTTGGACTCCGAATCGCGACCGTTGCGCGACGAACCGCCAGCTTTCTTGTGTGCCATGTGTGGTGTCTCCTGCCGCAGCGCTGGCCCCTGCCGGGCGCGCTTGTTGATGCGTTATGGTCATTTGCGCCCCTGCAATCAAGGGCGCCGATGGTTCACTTGTCTTCGAGCAGCGCCTTTGCTTGACCCTGCCAGTCTTCGATCTGGGCGGCGCTGAAGGGCATGTATTCGTCGACGCGCGCAATGTCGTCGGCGGTGAGCGCGGCGATCTGCGCATAAGTCATGATGCCCTGCTCGTTGAGCTGGCGCTCGGCAACCGGTCCAATGCCCTTGATGCCGGTCAGCTTGTCCTTGGCGCCATCTTCGGGAGCGGCGAACAACGGCGCGTCCGGCGAGGGCGCTGCATCCTTGGCGGCCGCGGGCGCCTTTGCCTCGGGCTTTTCGTCGCTCTTGGCGGGCGCGGCTTCGGCCGGCGCGGGCTTCTTGGCCGCAGCTTTCTTGCTCGGCTTGGCGCCGCCGGTGAGAATCTCGGAAATGCGCACTGTCGTCAGGTATTGCCGATGGCCCTGCTTGCGGCGCGAGTTCTGCCGGCGCCGCTTCTTGAAAGCGATGACCTTGCGGCCGCGCCCTTGCGTGACCACCTCGGCGGTGACCATTGCGCCATCCACAAGCGGGCTGCCGATGGTCACATCGGCATCATTGCCGACCATGAGAACATCGGTGAAGTGAACGGTGGTGCCTTCTTCGCCGTCGAGCTTTTCCAGCGTGACGACATCATCTGTGGCGACGCGATACTGCTTGCCGCCGGACTTGATGACTGCGAACATTTGATTGCCTTTCATGTTCGTGCCGGCTCTTGCCCATATGGTCCCCGAGCGCCATGGCGCCTGGCGGCCAATCACCTTCACGCTGGCCAAGACTTGCTCGACATGCGCAACGGATCGGGCAGACCGTCTTCTTGTTCAGTCGTTGCGTTCGGTCTGTGATCGTTCGGGCACCGCGCCGCATCCCATGCAGTCGGCAACGCCCAAACAGAGCAGGCGCGACCGAAGCCGCGCCATTGCGGGCCGGCTATGGCTCCGGCGGCGGCAAAAGTCAAGTCGCAGCGTGCCCGTGACACCGCGATCGACTGCGGGGCCGCATTGCGGCGCGCGTTGTCTTGTTTTCGTCGTCACGGGGCGCTAGAGAGCGCGGCACCGCGTGCGGAGAGGTGGCTGAGTGGTTGAAAGCGCCGCACTCGAAATGCGGTATAGGGGCAACTCTATCGGGGGTTCGAATCCCTCCCTCTCCGCCATTCTGCATCATGCAAAGCGACCGTCGTTCGCCGGCATCGCGCCTTGGCGGGTTTGTCCCGTTGGGTCGCGTTGACGATGTGCCGGAGTTCTCTGAAGCGCTCGGCGTCGAGCGGCGCGTCACAGAAGCGTTCGAAACCGTTGCCTGACGGCGACGTGTTCGGCGACGCGCTTGGCCCATTGTGCCAGTGATGGATTGACCGCCCTCGGCCACGGGTCAGGCCGACACCGGCCACCGCCAGTCCCAACGCAAGACCCGCTGGCATACCCTCAGGGGTTTTCTCTCGCCAATTGGGCCGTGTCTATCGCTTGCCGGCAACGACGGTGTTGGTCAGCGTGCCAAGCCCTTCGATCGTCAGTTCGATGCGGTCGCCGGGCTTGAGCATTTCGCCGCGTTCGGCAGCCGAGCCGTCGCCGAACGTGCCGCTGCCGAAGATCTCGCCCGGCACCAGCGGCTCGTTGCGCGAGGCATGGGCGATCATGTCCTCGAAACGCCAGTGCATGTCGCCGACAACGCCTTCACACCAAGGCGCGCCGTTGACCGTGGCCGAGGCGCGCTTTTCATAGATGTCGCCGACTTCGTCCATGGTCACAAGGCATGGGCCGAACACATGCGCGCGGGCGAAATCCTTGCCCTTGGCAGGACCGAGGCCGACCGACATCTCCCGCTTCTGGATGTCGCGGGCGCTGAAGTCGTTGTAGATGGTGAAGCCGAAGAGGTGGTCGAGCGCGTTTTCACGCGCAATGTCGACGCCGCCGCGCCCGATGACGGCGGCCAGCTCGAACTCAAAGTCCATCTCCGCGCAGCCATCGGGAATGGTGACCTCATCGCCGTCGGCGCCGACCGCCGAGGGGTTGCCCTTGTAGTAGACCGGCAGATTGTACCATTCGGGCGGGATGTCGCGGCCAAGGCGCGGGAAGATGTTCTGCAGGTGCTTTTCGAACGCCATGAAATCGCGGATCAGCGGCGGGCGCGGCAGCACGGGCAGCGGGATCATCCGATCCGTGGTCAGCATGGCTTCGGCGGCGCGTTCCGGCGCAGCTTCGGCCCAGGCGACAGTCGCCTTTGCGGCATCGAGCGTGAGCGCGCCGCCGGCCACCAACTCGGTCATATCGGTCGGCGTCAGCACGCCGGCGAGGCGGCGCGCCGCCTCGGGTGTCAGATGCGCCTCGTCGACCAACCGCATCGCGCCGGCCTGGTTGAGGTCCAGCGTCGATGCGCCAAGACGGGCGCCGGTGCGCGGCCCTGCCCATTCAAGGCCCTTGCGGAGGAAGGAGACGAGCCGCATTGCCGGTCAGTCGATCATCAGATCGTAGAGCGCGCGCTCTCGCTTTTCGAGCAGCGGCACCACCTTGCCCTCGATGATGTCCTTGAAATGCGGCGTTTCGCGATGCTGGGCCAGCGCATCGTCATCGACATAGTGCTCGACGAGCATGAGCATATTGGCGTCGTCGCGGGCGCGCGAGACCTTGTAGAGTGCGCAGCCGGGTTCATTGGCCGCCACCAGAGGTGCCATGGCCTTGAGATGCTCCAGCACCGCGTCCATCTGGCCGGGCTTGACGTGATAGTTGGCGACGAGAACGATCATGGATTTGTCCACTATATTGGATTGCATTCAGTATAGTGATCATACTGGCAGGGCCGCCACGTTTCAACCGGCAACAGGCCAACAATTGCGCGCCGAAGCGTTAATCGCGCGCGCCGAGCCGGCGCGACAGGTCGCGGGCAAAGCGGGCGACCTCGCCGCCAAGCGTATCGCGTCGTTCGGGCGTCAGTTCGCTTTCGAGCAAGCCGATTGCGATGCCGGCGACTGCGGCCTCGCTGCCGGCGGCGAAGATCGGCGCGGCCAGGCAATGCATGCCCTCGCGCAACTGGCCGTTGTCGAGCGAATAGCCGCGCGCGCGCGTCTGTTCCATCTCGCGGTCGAGATCGGCGCGGTTGCGCACCGAGTGGCGGGTGATCGGTTTGGGCAGTCCACCGCCCAACACCGCATCGACCTCGTCGGCCCGCATGGTCGACAGCATCGCCTTGCCGGTCGCGGTGAAGGCGGCCGGTAGCCGCATACCGACGCCGAAGCGGACGCCCAACGGTTCGCCACCATTGCGGCAGGCGACATAGAGCACGTCGGAGCCCGTCAGCACAGTCAGGTTCAGCGCAAGCCCGCCAAGTGCGCCGGTTTCGTCGACCGCATTGTCGAACTCGCGCACCAGGCTGCTCTGTTCCTTGAACGCATCGGCCCAGGCGAGCACATGCGGGCCGACGACCATGGCATTGCGCCCGCGACGCGACAAAAGGCCGATGTCGAGCATGGTTGTGCACAGAAGATGCACCGAGCTTTTCGGCAGACCGAGGCGCTTGGCCAGATCGGAGACGCCGAGCGGTTCGCCGGCCTGGGACAGAAGATCGAGAATGCGCGCCGCGCGCACCACCGCGGGCGCACGCTTTTCGGCGGCGGGCGGTGCGTGCTCTTCGGTCACGGCGATGTCCGGTGATCAGGCCGTGCGCGGGCGGTGCCAAGGCCCGCCATCAGGTCGATCATCATGTCATAGCTCTGGCGCATCGGAAAATCGATAAACCAAAGCCCGAAACAGTCAACGCCGGCAGCGACATAGGCATCGATCCGCGCGCGGACCTGATCGGGCGTGCCGATCAGGAAGGTCTCCGTCAGCTCGGACGGCAGATCGTCGGTGCGACCGGTCAGAAACGGATCGGTCGCCGGATCGAGCAGGGCCGGCCCACCACCGCGCTCGATGATCGCATTGAGCGCGGCGCGCAGTTCGGTGATCGTCGGGCGGATGAGGACCTGTGTCTCCAGCGAGACTGTGATCGCGTCGATGGCGCGGTCGGCACCGGCCATTGCCTCGGCCAACGCTGCGCGTTTGTCGCGGAACTGGGCAAGCGTTGCGGGCGGTGTGTTCCAGCCGTCGCCGATCTTGGCAGTCAAGGCCAGCGTTTCGGGCTCGCTGCCGGCGAACCAGATCGGCGGGCGCGGCGTCTGCACCGGCTTGGGATTGGCGATGGCGGCGCGTGTGGCGAAAAAGGCGCCTGCATGATCCACCGGGCCGGGCTCGGTCCACAGCCGTTCGATCAGTTCGACCGCCTCGGCAAAACGCGCCTGCCTGTCCGAAAGCGCCTTCGGCCAGTCAAAGCCATAGGCGGCGTGCTCGTCGTGGGCATGGCCGCAATTGGCAAACAGGGTGACGCGCCCGCCGGACAGATGGTCGAGCGTCGCCATCATCTTGGCCAGTTGCGGTGGATGGCGAAACAGCATCGAGCCCTGGATCAGGTTGAGCCGGACTTGGCCGGTGCGCGCGGCGATCGCCGCCAGCAGCGTCCAGCCGTCAAACACCGCATCGTCCTTGCCGATCATCACGTGATCGGGCACCCAGATCGCGTCAAACCCGTCGCGGTCGGCCCGCTCGGCCCAGTCGAGCAGCGGATCGGCGGCAAGGCGGTCCCAGTTGGGCACACGGAAGAGGCCGGCGCCGGGCGCCGTGAAACTCGGCAGGCACAACGCAAAACCCGGCCGGAGGCTCATGCGCTTGCGATCCGCGCACCCGATGCGGCGTCAAACAGATGCACCTTGCCGGGCTCGGCGGTCAGATGCACAAGCGCGCCGCGCTGCAGGTCGAGGCGATCCTTCTGCACGATCGAAACGGTGCGATCGCCGTAGTGGGCGGTCAGAAGCGTTTCCGCGCCGGTTGTCTCGACGAGCGCGATCTCGACCGGCAGGCCGGTGTCTCCGACAATGATGTGCTCAGGCCGTATGCCACAGACCACTTTGTCACCCGGCGTCAGCCCATCGGCGCCGGCCGGCAACGGCAGCGGGTCGCCCGCCGCCGTCTTCAGGGTGAGCGAGCCGGCTTCACCGACCACGGTTGCATCGATCAGGTTCATGGCCGGCGAACCAATGAAGTCGGCGACGAACAGGTTGGCCGGCCGGTCGTAGATTTCCAGCGGATGACCGGCCTGTTCGATCACGCCATGGTTCATCACGATGATCTTGTCGGCCATTGTCATCGCTTCGAGCTGGTCATGGGTGACATAGACCGTGGTCGTGCCAAGGCGCTGCTGCAACTCTCGCAGTTCGGCACGCATCGCCGTACGCAGCTTGGCGTCAAGGTTCGACAATGGCTCGTCGAACAGGAAGACTTCCGGGTCGCGCACGATCGCCCGGCCCATGGCGACGCGTTGGCGCTGGCCGCCGGACAACTCGCGCGGGAAGCGTTCGAGGTAGTCGGTCAGCCCGAGCGATCGGGCTGCAATGTCGACACGCTCGCGGATCGTCGACCGTGCTTCCCGGCGCAAGAGCAGCGAAAAGCCCATGTTGTCGGCGACCGTCATGTGCGGGTAGAGCGCATAGTTCTGGAACACCATGGCGATGTCGCGATCCTTGGGTTCAAGGTCGTTGATCACCCGGTCGCCGATGCTGATCGTGCCGTCGGTGACGTCTTCCAGCCCAGCGATCATGCGCAAAAGGGTCGACTTGCCGCAGCCGGACGGGCCGACCAGGACCGCAAAGCCGCCCTTGGGAATGTCGGCGGTCAACCCGTGCAGCACCTCGACGCTGCCATAGTTCTTGTAGACCGCATCGATGGATACACCGGTCATGACGGGCTCCGTTGGTCATCGGTGATGGTCGACGAGCGGGCGACCAGATCGAAGCGGGTCGCCTCGCCGGCCAGATGGCGGCCAATCTCCTCGGCCATCAAGGTGACGAAGCGCGGACCGCAAGCCGCCGTCACGCCGGCAATGTGCGGGGTGATGAACACATTGGGCAATTTGCGCACCGGATGGTCCACTGGCACCGGCATTTCGGGCTCCATCACATCCAGCCCGGCCCAGATGTCGCCCTGTTGCAGCCGCGCGACCATCGCATCGGTGTCGACGATCCGGCCGCGGCTGACATTGACGAAGACGGTGTCGGGCCGCATCAGCGCGAACTGCTCGGCACCGATCAGCCCTTCGGTCTCCGGCGTCAGCGGCAGGGTGCAGACCACCACGTCGGAACGCGCGAACAGATCGTTGAGCCCGACCATGCGCAGGTCGAACACCTCGGCCACCGCCGGCGGCACGAACGGGTCGTGGACGAGATTGGTGGTGCGGAACGGCGCCAGAAGCTCAAGCAGGCGTCGACCGATATGGCCGCAGCCGATCAGGCCGACGCTGCGACCGGTCAACTCACCGATGCGGAAGTTCATGTGATCGGCAAGCCAGTCGCGCTCCATCACCTCGCCGCCGATCATCTTGCGATACAGTTCGCTCGCCCCGCGCAGCCCCATCATCATCAGTGCCAGCGCCCATTCGGACACCGGATAGGACGAGCCGTTGGTGGTGTCGACGACGCGGATGCCGCGCGCGCGCGTCGCATCGAGATCGACCCGCTGGGCGAAGCGATCGCCTTCGAGTTCACCCAGAAAGGCCAGTTTCGGAAGCCCGTCGAGCAGTTCTGCATCAAAGCGCGGTGCGCCGGGGCCGATGACGATGATCTGCTTGTCGGCGGCAAAGGCGGCGACCGCGTCGAGCGTCGCCGGATCGCGCGGCGGCGGGCCGTCCCAACTGCTCGGAGCGTTGCACTCGAGCCATTCCACCGCGCCATGGACGGAAAGCGCGGCCATGGCCGCCTCGGACATGCAGCGCTCATGCATGGCGCGATCGACGATCAGGCCGATGCGCGGGCGCGTGGTATCGAGGTCATCCTGGCGCATTGATCCAGACCAGCTTGTGGTTGGTGAACTCGCGGGCACCGACCTGGCCCAACTCGCGGCCATAGCCGCTGTCCTTGATGCCGCCAAAAGGCGTGTTGGGCGCCGAGCGGACCAGATCGTTGACAAAGACCGCGCCCGCTTCGATGCGCGGGGCCAACGCGGCGGCGCGGTCGAGATCAGCGGTCCAGATCGAAGCGCCAAGGCCGAAGCGGGTGTTGTTGGCGCGCGCCACCGCCTCGTCATCGGAGCGCACGCGGAACACCGCCGCGACCGGGCCGAACACCTCATCGCACGCCGACGGCGCATCGTCGGGCACATCGGTGACGATGGCCGGTGCAAAGAACCAGCCCGGCCGTTCCTGCGGTCCGCCGGCAAGCGCCACCCTGGCGCCCTTGCGTTCGGTTTGCGCCAGTTGGCCGGCGACCATGTCGCGCAGGTCGGCGCGGGCGAGCGGGCCAAGCCGGGTGGCATGGTCTGTCGGATCACCGATCGCCAGCGTCTGAACGCCAGCGACGAAGCGCTCGACAAAGGCGTCATGGACCGCGTCATGAATGATGAAGCGCTTGGCGCAGATGCAGCTCTGGCCGGCATTCATGAAGCGCGCGGTGACGGCGGTGGCGACAGCCGCGTCCAGATCGGCGTCGGGCAACACGATGAACGGGTCCGAACCGCCGAGCTCCAGCACCGATTTCTTGCCCGCCGCGCCGGCATGGCCAGCCACGATCCGCCCGGCTGGCACCGATCCGGTGAAGGTCACGGCGGCGATGCGATCGTCGGCGATCACGCCGGCCACATCCTCACGTGCGACAAGCAGGTTCTGCAACAGGCCCGGTTCGGCGCCGGCTTCAAGCGCGACATCGACCAGCGCCTGTGCGCAGCCCTGCACGTTCTCGGCATGTTTGAGCACCACCGTGTTGCCGGCCATGATCGCCGGCGCCAGGAAGCGGATCACCTGCCAATAGGGGAAGTTCCACGGCATGATCGCCAGGATCGGCCCCAGCGGATCATAAGTGACGTGCGTTGCGTGGACATCGGAGCGGATGGCCTCCGGCGCCAGATAGGCGGCGCCATGGTCGGCATAGTACCGGCAGGACATGGCGCATTTGTCGACCTCGGCCAGAGCCTCGCCGATCGGTTTGCCCATCTCGACCGTGATCAGCATGGCCAGCGCGTCGCGGTGGGCGGCAAGGCCGTCGGCGATGCGGTGCAAAAGCGCCGCGCGCGCGTCCATCATGCCGATCCGCGTCGCTGCGAAGGCCCTACTTGCGCGATCGAGCACCGTGTCGACCTCGGCTGGTGCGAGGAACGCATATTCGGCGATCGTCTCGCCATTGGCCGGGTTGATCGACGCCGTCATCGGCTGCCCCTGCGAAACGGTCTGTGGCTGGTGGCTCATCGGGCCTCCTTGTGGCGCTTGAGAAGCATGTCGAGCGTGCCGCCCAGAACGCGCGGCACCTCGTCATCTGCGAGAAACGCGCAGTGACGACGGATCGTCTCGATGGTCTGCAGATAGGTGAAAGACCGGTCGCGCTTGAGCACCGGATAGTCGGTGCCCCAGCACCAGCGGTCGGCGCCGGTCGCCTCGTACAGCCGGCGCAGCCACGCGATCGTGTCGGCTTGGGGAAAGTCCCACGGACGCTCGGTTCCGTAGTGGAAGCCGGAGATCTTCACATGCACATTGGGCCGCGCGGCCAACCCGACCAGCCGGTCGAAATCGGCGCGCAGATCGCCATCGCCCATGCGGAAGGCGCCGATATGGTGGATCATGAAAGCCATGTCCGGGAAGCGCTGCGCGACTTCACCGATCACCGGATGCCATTGCGGGGCGACCGCAAGGCTCATGATCAGGCCATGCGCCTGGGCGCGGGCAAAAAACGCCAGCCCTTCTTCCGACAGCGGCCAATCGTCGACGCGCGTGTCGAAATAGCGGGTGACGCCGGCGGGCCGGTATCGCGCGACCAGCGCGTCGAGCCGGTCGGCAGCGCCGTCCGCGTTGTAGGTCGGCTCCCACACGCAATCGATATGGGCGAAATGGTGCAGGCGGTCGCGATGGCGGGCGACGACATCGGCGACATAGGCGTTGTTGTCCGGATTGCGCTCAATGTTCGCGGCGACGATGCACGCCTGGGCGACGCCGGCCTGATCCATCTCCCACAGCAGTTGCTCGACGGTGCCGCGCGTCGTGTCGTCGGGCACCGGCGGCTGGTAGGGCCACAGCGTCCAGGCGTGGCAATGGCTGTCGATCATCGGCGTCGCGTCGGTCATGGGGTCACCGGAAGGCAATGGAACCATCCATCCGGCGCGCGGTGTCGCCGATCTTGAAATCGGCCGGCCAGCGGGCGATTCCGGCCTCGTTGAGGGCTATGCCAAGACCGGGCGCATCGGGACGCTCGAAGAAGCCGTCGCGCGGTGTCGGCACCGCATCGACCAGATCGGTGTAGGGCGCGGTGTCGAGCGGCCGGTATTCCTGCGCTTCCCAGTTCGAGGTGGCGAAACCCATATGCACATGGGCGAGCGTCGCCACGGGTCCGTTGGGCACAGAATGGGGCACGATGCCCAGATGGTGGGCTTCGGCCAGCGCGCAGATCTTGCGCAACTGCGAGAAGCCGCCGGCTATGCCGATGTCGGGGCGCAAATGCGACACGCCGCCATGGCTGACATATTCGGCGAACTCCCAGATCGAGGTGTTGCGCTCGCCGGCGGCCATGGGCAGGCTCGACTTGGCAGCGATCGCGCCAAAGGCGATCACGCTGTCGGGCACGATCGGATCCTCGACAAAGAAAGGTCGGAACCGGGCCAGTTCGTCGATCAGCGCCACCGCCTCGCCGGGCATCATGTTGCGGTGCAGTTCGACACCCAGATCGATGTCCCAGCCGAGCGTATCGCGCAGCGCCTGCATGCGTGCGACCATGTCGGCGTTGCGCGCCGCATGGGTCATGCCGTGATGCTCGTCTTGAAACAGCAACA
Organism: uncultured Oceaniradius sp.; assembly: GCA_964606055.1. Classification (GTDB taxonomy): domain Bacteria; phylum Pseudomonadota; class Alphaproteobacteria; order Rhizobiales; family Rhizobiaceae; genus Roseitalea. Next base: position 28,900 of record CAZSFA010000005.1, read on the forward strand.
CCTTGAGCGCGGTGTAGCCGGCATCCTTTGCGGCCATGGCCTCGGCGCACAACTCCTCCACCGTGCCATAGCCGAGGACCAGCATGGCGCGGACACGGTCGCGCATACGCCCGCCCAGCATGTCCCAGACCGGTGCCTGGTAGTGTTTGCCGCGAATGTCCCACAGCGCCTGATCGATTGCACTGAGCGCGCCGGTAATTGCCATCGAGCGCATCGACACGGCGCGATAGAGCTTGAGCGAAACGAAATCGGGCCGCAGCGCGTCGTCGCCGATCAGCGCCGGGCGAAACCGGTCGATGACACCGGCAACCGCTTCGGGAAAGGCAAACATGGTGCTTTCGCCGACGCCTTCGAGCCCGCTCTCGGTGCGCACGCGCACAAACAGCGACATGTGCGCGGCGAACACTTCGACCGATGCGATGGTCTGGCTCATGCGTCGTTCCCTTCGGCGGGGAAGGTGAAGTCGGGTGGGCGCCGGGCGCCGGGTGCGGCGATCAACTCGACGAAGGCGCATATCGGATCGTCGGTCTCGAAATAGCAGAACTCGCCGCTGCCATCGGCGCCAAAGCCGGTCGCGCCCTGAACGGCGGTGAAGCCCGACGCCTCCATATCGGCCTTGCCCTTGGCGATGTCGGGCACATACATGCCGATATGATGCAGGCCCTCGCCCTTTGCATCGAGGTGTTCGGCGAAAATGCTCGGCCCTTCGAGTGGCTGCACAAGTTCGAACTGGACATCGCCGCGCCAGGCGAGCGCGTGGCGAAACGAGAACCGCGCCGGCTTGCCGCGATAGTGAGCGGTGGCTACGCGTTCGGGCGTGATCGTCCAACCGGTCCACGGCCCCATTCGGAAATGGCGCCAATAGGCGGCGGTGGAGGCTTCAAGATCACGAACGACGAACGCGGTCTGCTTGAACCCCGACGATTGCGGAATGGTCAGTGCCGCTTCGGCATCTTGCAAAGACATCACAGCGCCTTTCTCGTCTCGTTTTCGCCAAGCAGGCCGAGATCGGCATCGATGTCGCGCTGATAGGCGTCGAGCTTGGACATCATCACCTCCTCGAGCGACACGGCCCGACCGGCAAGCCCGCTTTCGTAGATTCCCAGAAGACCGGCGACGGCAACGGCGCCGTCATGGCCGTCAAGCTCCGGCGGGCGACCGACAATGACCGCTTCGCAGAAATCGTGCTGCTCGATCGCCAGAAGCCCGGCATCGGCGGCACCAGGCGGCAGGTCGTAGGTCACACCATCGCCACCGAAGATGGCCGCCGTCACATCGTCGAGCACGAAGCCGGGCAAGAGATCGCGCAAGGCCTTGCCGGACAGATCATGGGCGCGGCTGCGCAGGCGCACTGGCTGCCCGGTGCGGTCGTTGGGAATCTCCAGAACGCCCTCGGAGCCGTAGATGGTGCGCGTGTTGACCCTGGCGCCATCGGGGCCGGAGGGGATGTAGGCCAGCTGCACCGGCACGCCCGAGGCCATGGCGATCTGGGCGACCGCCGAATCCTCGCCTGTCGCGCGGACCTTGTCCGGGATCTCGGCGAACCGGGCGCGGTAGTTGTCGCTGTCGAAGGCCGGCGTTTCGGGGCGGTGGCGGACCGGCTCGGCGATGAAGCCCTTGCCGTAGATCGCATCGATCTCGCCAAGGTAGTAGCGGAAGAGGTCGATGAAATGGACGCCCATGTCGAGGCCGATCGCGCCCTTGTCCTTGAAGTGCCGCCATGGCGTGATGACGATGTCGCGGCCGCCTGAGATGGCGATCTGCTGCATCAGATGGACCCTGCCAAGAAGGCCGGCATCGAGTACGGCCTTGGCCAGCCGATTGGTGGGGTCGCGGCGATAGTTCTCGGCGGTGGCCAGGATCGCGCCGCCCACTTTGGCCGCGTCGATCAGCGCCTTGCAGGAGCGCACGGTCAGCGCCAGCGGCTTTTCGCACAACACATGCTTTCCGGCGCGCAGGATCTGCGGCACGACCGCGATGTGGCTGAACGCCTCGGTGGCAACGACAAATGCGTCAATGCCCGGATCGGCGATGGCGTCGTCGATCGACAGATGGATCGCGGGCCGTTTCCCGAGCAGGTCCTCGGCCTGAGCGGCCACCCGCTCCGCGTTTTCGGCGCGCAGATCGCAGATGGCGGTCAGTTCCAGATTGGCGAGGCCAAGGCGATGCAACACGCCCATGCCGCCGACATGGCGGCTGCCCATCACGCCCGCACCGACCAGACAAAGCGAAACCGTCTGGGTCATTCCTTGATCGCTCCGCCCAGCCCGTTGATGAAGTACTTCTGCGCCACAATGAAGATGATCACGATGGGCAGGGTCGAGATCAGGATCGCCATCATGGCGATGTTGGCGGGAATTTGCGACTGGCCCGACACCAGCGCGGCGATCGCAACGGGCAACACCCGCATGTCGTCATCTGTGGTGACGATCAGCGGCCAGATGTAGAGGTTCCAGGCGGTCAGCACGGTGACCGCGACATAGGAGGCGATCGGCGGTCCCGAAAGCGGCAGCACGATACGCACGAAGATGTCGCCCCAATTGGCCCCGTCGATGCGCGCGGCGCTGAGCAATTCGTCCGGCATCGACAGATAGAACTGACGGAAGATGAAGACGCCGAAGCTGGTCTGCGCGACGACCGGAATGACCAGTCCCTGATAGGTGTCGATCCAGCCCAGATCGCGCACGATCAGGAAAGTGGGGATCAGCACGACGTGGAACGGCACGAACATGGTCAGGACGAACACCCACAGCAGCGCGTTGCGCCCCGGGAACGGCATCTTGGCAATCGCAAAGCCGGTCATGATCACCAGGATCAGCTGCAACACGGTAACCGCAATGGTGAAGATCACCGAGTTGATGAAGACGTTGACGCCAAGCAGCGCCACCGCTTCGGGCACGTTCTGCCAACGGATCTCGTGCGGGAACCAGGTCGGCGGGAAGGCGATCACCTCCTGCGGTGTCTTCAGCGCATTGATGATCAGCACGTAGAAAGGCGCCGCCAGGACCAGGCCGATCAGGCAGACGGTGAGAACGTGGGCGCGGCGGCGCCAGGCTTTGCCAAGCGTCATCGGCTTTTCCCCCGGGGCACGCGCGGCGGCGTGAAGATCAGGGCCAGAAGCGCAACGACAATGAACAGGAGCGTTGCCATCGCGCTGGCATAACCCATGCGCAATTGCTCGAAAGCTGCGTCATAGATGTATTTGATGAAGATGTCGGTGGCGCGCAGCGGGCCGCCATCGGTCATCACCTGAACCACGTCAAAGCTCTCGAACAGCACGCCGCGCAGCGTCAGGATGAGAATGAGGAAGGTCATCGGGCGCACGCTCGGCCAGATGACATAGCGCATGTTCTGCCAGGAGGTGGCACCGTCGATCCGCGCCGCCTCGGTCAGGTTCTTGTTGATCTGCTGAAGCGCGGCCAGATAGAGGATGATGCCCAGCGGCAGGCGCAGCCAGATGATGACGATGGAGACCGCCGGCATCGCCCAGAACGTGTCCTGCAGCCAGTTGGGACCGTCAATACCGAAGCTGGCGAGAATTGTGTTCACCGGGCCGACACGCGGGTCGAACACGAAGCGCCACAGCACCGCGGATGCCACGAACGAGATGACAATCGGCAGCAGGTAGAATGTGCGGAAGATGCGGTAGCCGGCAAAACGGGTGTTGATCAGCACCGCCAGGATGAAGGACAGGATCACCGTCGGTACGACGCCAAGAAAGACCAGATAGATGGTCTTGACCAGCGCGTTGCGTGCGCGGGCATCGCCGAAGATCTCGACGTAGTGCTGGAAGCCGACAAAGCGGGGCGGCGAAATCAGGTTCCACTGATAGACGCTCAGCACAAAGGCGGCGATCACCGGCACCAGGACGAAGACCGCAAAGAGCACCACATTCGGCCCGACGAAGATCAGCGTCCAGAACCAGGAAAAGGCACTGGCGCCGCGGCCCTTGGGCTTGCGGCGCGCCGTCCCGGCCCGCCCGGGCAGATTGGCAGTGGATGTGGTCGAGGTCATCGGGCGCGCATGGCCTTGAAACGGAAAGGGCCGGGGCGATGGCGGGCTGCGCCGCCGCCCCGGCCGCAATGGGTGCGGATCAGTTGTTCAGTTCGCGGATCATCGCCGGGTTGATCACCTCCTGTGCTTCGCCGAGCACGGAGGCGACGTCGGTCGCCCCGCCGATCGTCACCTTTTCCTCTGCCTGATTCAACTCGTCGCCGACGATGCCCTGCACGTTGGCCGGGATGGTCGTCGGGTTCATCGCGCCGAAGGCGATCGAATCCGAGAAGACATGGTTGCGCGAGGGCGGTGCTGGCAGATCGCGCCAGATCGGGCTGTCATAAAGCTCGGGCACCGGCGGCACGACCGCATAGTTGGATGTCAGAACGCCCATGCCGCCATCGGCGGTGTAGAACCAGTTGAGGAAGTCATAGGCCAGATCGCGGTTTTCGGCCTCGCCCTGTGGGGTCAGTGCAAGCGCGATCGAGCCCATGCCGGTCCTGCGGTTGCCGTTGATGGTCGGGACCAGTGCCACGTCCCAATCGTCGGAAAGGCCCTGACGGATGACCGGCACCACGGCGCGCACCATCTGGACCATCGAAGTGACGCCGCTGGCGAACGCATTGGGCGCGCCGCCGAACGGGGTCAGCTGGGTCGAACTGGCGAAGATGCCCTCATTGACCTGATCCCAGTACATCTTGAACGTCGACACGGATGCGTCCGAGGTCAGTTTGTACAGGCCGTCGTCGTCGAGCAGCGTATCGCCATGGCATTCGATGCCGGGCACATAGGTTGCATGCCAGGGAACCTGGACGCCAAGGCCATAGCGGGTCGTGGTGCTGCCTTGCCTCTGGGTGAGGGCGGCGGCCGCCTCGACCTGCTGCTCGAACGTCCAGTCGTCGGTCGGGTGATCAAGTCCGGCTTCGTCGAAATGGCGCTTGTTGTACATCAGAACAACGGTGTCGGCGCCCTGCGGCAGGCCGTGAATGCCACCCTCATTTGGGCCGGAGGCGACCAGGTACTGGTTCAGGAATGGCGCCGCAAAGGAGTCGCGCGTGATCGGTCCGCCCGACTCCAGGAATGTGCGCATGTCTGCGGTGATGCCGGCCTCGGCGAACTGGGTGGCATAGATGTCGACCAGATAGGTGATGTCGGGCAGACGGTTTGCCAGGCGGCGCGACAACAGCGCCTGACGCAGCGAGGCATCGTCGCCGGTCGGCAAAAGCGCATAGTCGACCGTCACGCCCGGGCGCGCGGCCTGATAGGCCTCGAAAACCGGTGCGAGCGACACTTCGAGCACATCGAGAATGGTCACCGACAAGGTGCCGCTCGGCTGCGCCGCCGCCCAGCGCGAACCGGCGGCGAGGGCGATCGGCGCTGTGGCCATGCCGGCAACGACAGAGCGGCGGGTCGTGGGTTTGGACAAGCCCGATCGGGGCGCGTTGGCGTTCGTCATCGTGTAACATCCTCCCAGGAATGATTGACTGCGGCGCGCCGCCGGACGGTGGCGCACGGTTCATCCATCATCGATCGTATTGTTCACTATTTTGAACGACGATCGTTATGTTGAACAGTGGCATAGGCCTTGCAACCGCGTCAAGCCGATCCGTGGGCCGTCGCGCGCGCTTTCGTCGATGCGTGATCAGGGCGCTGGTCCAGCGTGTTGATCCTCGGCGCATGACGCCTTGACACGTTCGGACCGCGATGCCTATCGTTCATGATAGGAGGATGTCGTTCCATATTTGGAACGTCTCGGAGGACATCGCAATTTCGCAAACACGACGTGCCGCCATGGTCGATGGCGGGCGAACAGATAGTCGTGTCGTTGATGCGGCGGAGACGAGCGCGGCGCGCAGGTCGGGCGGCGAGCGAACAATCGCCGTTCTGGACATACTGGCACGCCGAGGTCCACTCGGGGTGCGTGCCGTCGCCGAAGCCGCCCGGCTGCCGCTCGGCTCGGTCCATCGTCTGCTTCATGAGTTGGAACAGGCCGGCGCGGCCGAGCGCAACGATGCCGGTGAGTGGGAGCTTTCCGTCCGGCTGTTCCAGATCACCGGTGCTTTTCTGAGCCGTCTGGAACTGCCGCAGTTGATGCGAACCGAGTGTCAACGGATCGCCCGTCATGCCGGCGAGACCGTCAACCTGCATCTGCTGCGCGGCCGGTCGATCGTCTGCGTCGACAAGCAGCGTGGCGCCGAGGGCGCCCAGCTGGACTGGCCGATCGGCTCACGCGCGCCGTTGCATTGCGGTGGCGGCGGCAAGGCGATCCTGGCCTATCTGGGCGCTGCCGAACGCGAGGCGGTGATCGCCGAACCGCTGACCGCCTACACCGAGCGCACGCTGACGGACCGGGCAAGCCTGCGGGCCGAACTCGCCGCAATCGGCGCGCGTGGCTATTCGATCGACGATCAGGAAATGGTGACCGGCGTCTATTGTGTCGCCGTGCCGATCATTGACCGATTGAGCCGGCCGGTCGCCGCAATCAGCATATCGGGCGGGCGGCCCAAGGCGGCCGATGCGCAGACCGAACCGTTGGTCGCCATGCTGCAGGCGGCCGCCCAGCGGGCCAGTGCGCGGCTCGGCTATGCCGGAGCCTGGCCACCGGTTCCACACGATCCCTGGCCGGACGCGAACGGGCAACAAGCATTCGACACCTGACCACCTCGACGCACGAACAAATGGGCATCTGCGGAAAGAAGACGATGAAGATCAAAGACATAAGGGCATTCGAGATCGTAGACCCGATCCAGGGCGCGAAGTATGCGCCCGATGGCAATACCGAGGCGCGCCGGCCGCCATGGACGAAGGATGCCGAGGTCGCCAATCCGATGTCGGGCTATCCGCGCTACAAGGCGCACAGGTCGAGCTGGACCGGCCGGTTCCGCCAGGTCGGCTGTCTGGTGACCGCCGAGGACGGTTCGTGGGGCTTCGGCACCACCGGCTACGGGCCGATGACGGCGGACCTCATCAACAGCCATCTGGGTCCGCGGCTGATCGGCGAAAATGCAATGGCGACCGAACGGTTGTTCGACATGGCGATGCGGCTCAGCTCCCCCTACTCGCCGGCTGGCCTTGGCGCCTATGCGATCAGCGCCGTCGATCTTGCCCTTTGGGATCTCAAGGGTCGTGTGCTGAACATGCCGGTCTATGAACTGGCCGGCGGGCCGGCCCGCGACAGACAGTTCTGCTATGCGACCGGCAACGACACCGACTGGCACATGGAACTGGGCTTCAAGGCGACCAAGCTGGCCTGTCCCCACGGCACGGCCGAAGGGCTGGACGCGATCGACAAGAACGAAGCGTTCGTTGCCAAGGCGCGCGAGCTGATCGGCCCGCACGTCGAGCTGATGCTCGATTGCTGGATGGCGTTCGATGTCGAGTTCGCGGTGCGGCTTGCCGAGCGGCTCCGGCCCTACAATCTGAAATGGATCGAGGACTGCCTGATCCCCGAAAACATGAGTGCCCACAAGGTGTTGCGCGAGCGCCTGCCATGGCAGACGCTGTCGACGGGCGAGCACTGGTACACGCCCTATACCTTCTTTGACGCGGCGCGCGACCGGGTGGTCGACATCTTCCAGCCCGACATCAACTGGGTCGGAGGCTTCACCGCGTGCCAGCGCATCGCGGCGATCGCCGATGCGGCCGGCCTCGAAGTGATCCTGCATGCGGGCATGAATACGCCCTACGGGCAGCATTTCAGCTATGCCCACCCCAACAGCCGTTGGGGCGAGTACTTTGTCGGTGGCGCGCCGGGCGTGCCGCTCAAGAAGACAATCGGCTATGGCGGCGCACCGGCTGTCTATCCGGGACTTGCGGTGCCCGAGGACGGCTATTGCGTGCCCAGCGACGCGCCCGGCTTCGGGCATGGTCTCTCGCTCGACGACATGGAGGCGATCGCACGATAACCCGCTTTGCGGGCAAGCATGGCGCCGCCCCCGGTGGAGGTCCGTTGGGCGGATGCCGTTCTCGGAGGAGACCCGATGCGGGTCGAAAACGGAGCAGACCCGACAGGGTCGCAAGTGGAGGAGATGACATGATCATCAAACGAACCAAACGGACGCTTGGCGGCTGTGTGGCCGCGTTGGCGGCGCTGCCGCTCGTGGCGACGGGCGTGATGGCGCAGGATGTGGCGGATGTGCCACGCGAAAACACACTGGTGCTGACGCCTTGGGGCGATCAGCCGGCGCAGCACCCCAATGTCGACAACTGGAACCCCTATCTGATCTCGGTCGTCAATCGCCGCAACGCGATGCATGTGACGGTCAACGAAGCGCTGTTCTACACCAATCTGAACACCGGCGAACTGGTGCCATGGATCGGCGAGCGCTTTGAATACGCTGACGACTTCACCAGCGCGACGATCACGCTGCGCGACGGCGTCACATGGGCCGATGGCGAGGCATTCGACGCCGAGGACGTCAAATTCACGCTGGAAGCGGTGCGCGATGCGCCGCCCGAAGTGTTCGGCGCAGCCTCGTTCGGTGAGTGGGTCGCCGACGTCGAGGTGGTTGATCCGCTGACCGCCCGTGTCAACTTCACCAAGCCCGCGCCGCGTTGGATCCGCGACCATCTGGCGCTCGGTCACGAAAACCACTATCCGCTGCTCGCAGAACATCTGTGGCGAGACAAGTCGCTCACCGAGTTCACCAATTTCGACATCGAGGCCGGCTATCCGCTGGGCACCGGCGCCTACAAGCTGGTCAGCGCCACCAGCCAGCAGTTCATCTTCGATCGCCGTGACGACTGGTGGGGCGCTGCGACCGGTTTTGAAGACCTGCCCGCGCCGGAGCGCATCGTCATCGTGCCCGTCGCCAGCGAGCAGGCCATGGGCCAACTGCACATCGCCAACCAGGTCGATGGCGGCCGCCAGCTTTTGATCGGCACGTTCGAGGCGGCCCGTATCCAGAACCCCAATCTGGCAAGCTGGAACCCGGAAGGGCCGGTCTGGGGCGCGGCCGATGGATGCGTCTACACGCTCAAGTTCAACAACAAGCGCGAACCGTGGAACGATCGCAATCTGCGTTGGGCGGTCAACCATGCGCTTGACCGGTCGATCCTCGCCGACATCGCCTATGAAGGGTCGATGCCGACGGTCGAGTTCGCCTTCGCCTCGTTCCTCAACGAGACCTATCTCAATGAGGGCGATGCGCTGCCGGCCGTCGTCGCCGAGTTCGGCCTCGACAACCAGTCGCAGGAGCTTGTCGACCAGTACATGGCCGAGGCTGGCTTTGAGCGCAACGCGGACGGCCTGTGGGCGCAAGACGGCGAAGTGCTCGACTTCCTTGTGCGGGCGCCGGCTTTCATCCAGCCGCTTCTGGCGCCGATGACCCAGCAATTGCGCCAAGCGGGCTTCAACGCAAACCAGGCCCCGGTCGACGACAGCTGGCTGCCCGATGTCCGGACCGGCGACTATGAGACGATGATCTTCGTGCATTGCGGCAGCCTGTCCGAGCCGCTGGAGACGCTGCAGCACTTTCACAGCCGCTTCTCGCGGCCGCTGGGCGAAGGCATCCCCTCGCACATCGCGGCAACGCGCTACGAAAACCCCGAGCTCGATCCGATCATCGACCGGATGTTGGCCGTCCCGGCCAGCAACGATCCGGAGTCTGCCTACATGCAGGATGCGGTCGAGGCGCTGCGGATCGTCATCGACGACCTGCCGCAGATCCATCTGATCGAGGAGTTCCATGTGGTGACATTCAACAACACCTACTGGACCGGCTGGCCGTCGCGCGACAACCCCTATGTGGCGCCCTATACGCCCTGGTCGGCCTTCAACCTGATCGTGCACAATTTGCAACCGGCCCGGTAAGGCCGGTCCGCATCGCGGTGTTGCGGGTTCGCCCGCAACACCATTCCAACCGGACCGCAAGGCGCCATGTCACGAGAATTCCTGATCTATCTGGTCAACCGGATCAGCCAGCTTCTTCTGATCGTGTTCATCGCGGTCAGCATCAACTTCATGATCCCGCGGCTGCTGCCCGGCGATCCGATCGACACCGCCATCGCCAACATGCAGACCATGGTCGGCAACCAGACTGTCGACGTGCAGGCAATCTCGGACTCGCTGCGCGCGCAATACGGGCTCGATGAATCGCTGTTGGTCCAATATCTCAACTATTGGCGCGACCTGCTGCGGTTGGATCTGGGCATCTCGTTGTCCACGTTTCCCGAAACGGTGGCGTCGAAGATCGCATCCGCTCTGCCCTGGTCGGTCGGGCTCTTGTTGACCGCGACGCTGATCGCCTTCCTGTTCGGCTCGTTTCTTGGCGCCCGGCTCGCCTGGCCACAGAGCGGTCGCACGGTGCGCACGGTCGTGCCGGCGCTGATGATGCTGTCGTCGATCCCGTTCTATCTGCTCGCCATGGTGCTGATCTATGTGTTCGCGGTGCGCTGGCGCGTCTTCCCGCCTGCCGGCGGCGCCGATACGACGCGCATCTTGCGTTTTGACTGGGCAACGATCGGCGATCTGCTCCAACACGGCTTTCTGCCCTGCCTTGCGATCGTGCTCGGCAGTATCGGCTTCTGGGCGCTGGGCATGCGCAGCCAGATGGTGTCGGTGCTGGGCGAGGACTACATCACATTCGCCGAGGCCAAGGGGCTGAGCCCGCGCCGCATCTTCTTCTGGTACGGCATGCGCAATGCGTTGCTGCCGCAGGTGACGGCGCTGGCGCTGGCGCTGGGCATGATCCTGTCCGGTTCGATCCTTGTCGAGGTGATCTTCAACTATCCAGGCCTTGGCTCGCTGCTGTTCTTTGCCATTCGCGGCCAGGACTATTTCGTGATCCAGGGCGTCGTGCTGATGCTGATCCTCACTCTTGCGGTGATGCTGTTCCTGGTTGACCTGATCTATCCGCTGATCGACCCGAGGATCCGCCGATGACCGGTCCGCTCGCGAGCGTTCGCCGCTTCATCGCCGAGGGGCGTGTCGATGCCACGCTGATCGCCGGCGTGACCATCCTCGCCGCCATTGTGCTGTTCGGGCTGATCGGCCCGTTCTTCATCGATCCCGATGCGGCCCAGGTCGGCGCGGTGCCGCCGCGGCGCCCGCCCTCGCCCGAACACTGGCTGGGTACCGACGCGCAGGGCCGCGACATGTGGGCGGCGCTTGTCATCGGCACGCCCAACACGCTGATGATGGGGCTGATGGCCGGGGTGATCGGTGTCGGGCTGGGCGTGGTTCTGGGGCTGCTTGCCGGCCAGTTCGGCGGTCCCCTCGATGCGACGATCCGCGTCCTGTCGGACTCGATGATGACCGTGCCGGCCATTGCCATCCTGGTCGTCATCGCCGGCAATATCGACCGGATGACGATCACCATCATGGCGATCGTGGTCGCCTCGCTGTCGTGGATGATCACGACGCGCACGGTGCGCGCCCAGGTGCTGACCATCAAGGAGCGGGCCTATGTCGAGGTCGCCATGGTCAATGGCGCTGGCCGCATCGAGGTGCTGTTCCGCGAGATCATGCCCAATCTGCTGCCCTACATCGTTGCCAGCTTCGTTGGCACGGTCAGCTCCGCAATCCTTGCGGTAATCGGCCTTGAGGCGCTGGGCCTGGGCGCGCTCGACCAGACCACGCTCGGCAACACCATCTACTGGTCGCAGCAATCCTCGGCGCTGCTGCGCGGCTTCTGGTGGTGGTGGGCGCCGCCGATCGTGGTGATCGCGGCGATCTTCATCGGCCTGTTCCTGACCTCGGTCGGCTTTGACCGTTTCGCCAACCCTCGCCTGGTGCGCCAATGAGCGCGAACGTCAACGGGATGGATGAGGCGGCGCGCCCGGCGGGCGACGGCGAGCCGGTGTTGGTGGTCGAGAATCTCAGCGTCCACTACCAGACGCCGAAAGGACCGGCAAAGGCGGTCAATGACGTGTCGTTCTCGCTGCAGCCCGGCCAGCGGCTGGGCCTGATCGGCGAATCCGGCTCCGGCAAGACGACCATGGCCACCGCCCTGTTGCGGCTGACCCGAGCGCCGGGGCGGATCGCCGGCGGCCGGGTGCTGCTGGGCGGTCGCGACATCATCGCCATGAGCAAGCGCGAGTTGCGCCAGACGCGGCTGCGCGACATCGCCATGATCCCGCAAGGGGCGATGAGTTCGCTCAATCCGGTGATGCGGCTGCGCGATCAGATGGTCGATGCGATCGAGGCGCACATGCCGCGTACACTCAGGGGCGATGCGCTGGAGGCACGCCTCTCCGAACTTCTGCGGCGGGTTGGGCTCGATCCGGCGGTGGCGCAGCGCTACCCGCATGAGCTCAGCGGCGGCATGAAACAGCGCGCGGTGATGGCAATCGCCACATCGCTCAGCCCGAAGGTGATCGTTGCCGACGAGCCGACGAGCGCGCTCGATGTCGTCGTCCAGCGCCAGGTGATGCAGACGCTCGGCCGGTTGCAGGATGGACTTGGCGCCGCCGTGGTGCTGATCGGCCACGATATGGGTCTGATCGCCCAGTTCGCCGACACGGTCGGCGTCATGTACGCAGGCAAGCTGGTCGAGATCGGCCCGGTGGAACAGATGATCAGCGCGCCGCAGCATCCCTATACGCGGTTGCTGATCGACAGCCTGCCGGGCATCGACGTCAAACAGGACCTGAAGGGCATCCCCGGCCTGCCGCCGCCGCTGGTCGCGCTACCTGAGGGGTGCAGCTTCCATCCGCGGTGCCCGCGCGCGTTCGGGCGCTGCGATCGCGAAACGCCGTTGCCGCAAAGCGTCGGCACGGACCACCTTGCGGCCTGTCACCTGCATCCCGACCAGGCCCACCTGCTCGGCGCCGACGGAACGACACCATCATGACCGCCCTGATCGAACTGCATGACGTTGGCAAGAAGTTCGGCGACTTCACCGCGCTGCACCCGGTCAGCCTGTCGCTGTCGGAGGATGCGGCCTCGATGACCGCCTGCGCCGGCGAATCCGGCTCGGGCAAGACGACGCTGGCGCGGATCATCCTCGGCTTCCTGCCGCCGACCAGCGGCCGGATCGTTTATCGCGGCAAGGATGTGGCGACGATGTCGGCCGCCGAGCAGCGCCAGTTCCGCCGCGAAGTGCAGCCGATCTTTCAGGACCCGTTCGACGTCTTCAACCCGTTCTACCGCATCGACCATGTGCTGACGCTGCCGGTCAGGCGCTACGGCCTTGCCCGGACCGACGCCGAAGCGCGTGCGCTGATCGAAGATGCGCTGAGCCGCGTCGGGCTGCGACCGCAGGATACGCTCGGCCGCTTTCCGCACGAGTTGAGCGGCGGCCAGCGCCAGCGGATCATGGTCGCGCGCGCCGTCTTGCTGCGGCCCAAGCTGATCGTGGCGGACGAACCGGTGTCGATGGTCGATGCGAGCCTGAGGGCGACGATCCTCGACGAGTTGCGCGCGCTCAACCGCGAACTGGGCATCTCGATCATCTACATCACCCATGATCTGACGACTGCGTTTCAGATCTGCGACAACATCATGGTGCTCTACAAGGGCCATGTCGCCGAGGCCGGGTCGGTCGAGCGGGTGATCGGCGATCCCAAGCACCCCTATACGCAGTTGCTGGTTTCCTCGATCCCGCTGCCGGACCTGTCGCGCAAATGGGGCAGCGACGACATGATCGACCCGGAGGTCGCCGCCACCAAGACGACCGATGGCTGCGCCTTCGCGCCGCGCTGCCCGCAGGCAATGGACGCGTGCTGGACCACGCTGCCGACGCGGCACGTGCCGGACAGCGAGCGGCTGGCCGCGTGTTTCCTTTATGAGGACGCGCCCAATGCCAAGACGGCCGACATTGCCAGCGCGTTTCGCGCCCCGACACCGCATACGGGAAAGGATCAGTCCGCCCGGACCGGATGATCCTCCGGATCACGCCAGACTGCCACATCAAGAGCCGAACAAGATGGGTGCGGGTCGTGATCGCCAGTCTGAAGCCTTTGGCGTTCGGCGGTGTGCGCCGCCGGACAAAACTGCCTTCACTGCGGGGCAATCCGGAAGTCGAGACGGCTGTGCCACTCTTCGCCTGGTTCAAGCATCGGTGCGGGCCCGCTCGTCCCATTGGCCAAACGGGCGCTGTTGACCGGTTCGATGGCCAGGATGTTCCGCCGTGGGCGAGGGTCGTTCCAGATTTGCAGCCAAGGCAGCATGGCCGACGGGAACGACAGATCAACGGTGACCGCTTCATGCAGTTCGCCTGTCTGCGCTTGGCGGCAACCGGTTTGCAGCCGTACGACGGCGTCCTGACGGTCGGGCGACCGGCTGCTGAAGCAATCGACCTGCGCGTCTCCGCTGGCTTCTTCAAACGGGTAGAGACCAACCCCGTTCAGGGACACTTTTGTCTCTTCCGAAAATGCCGGATAGCCGAAGTTGAGGTGGTAGAGGATGGCCAGTTCCTGGGATGACGCGCCGAAGTTCTCGACAGTGTCGATCACGGAAAAGGCTGTCTGGCCGATCAGGGCTTCGATGCGGCGCGTGAGATGCAGAACACCATCGCCGGGCAGCATCAGGGCGGTGGCCCCTTCGGCGAAAAGGCAAGGCGTTGCTGACGACCATTGTTCACCGTAGGCCGTGACGTTCACCGGGCTTCCTGGAAGGCGTCCGTGCAACGGGTGGCCATTGGCCGGCTGGCGCACATGCTCAAGTCCGCATGTCATCATGAAGCCTGAGAGCATGCGCGCAGCTTGCAGATGATCGTCACGGGACGGTGGCAGTCGGGAAGGTGCGGCAAACCCAAGCGGGTTCTGCCATGCCATTGGTACGCCGCGCCACCAAAGGGGACCGATATCGAGTGCCCGGTCCGACAACGCCCAGAAGTCCAGACCGCCTCCGGTCGAAAACGCCAAGGCCCGCACGCCGCGCTCCGGCCCGTCGTCCAGCTGGATGCGCCGGACCGATGCGATTTGTCTCAGATTGCC